>CAYNFN010000269.1:0-8259 GCA_964396485.1 uncultured Alcaligenaceae bacterium | reverse complement strand
CTCTACCCTTCACTCCTCCACGCGGTTACTGCCCTTCAACCAGCGTCTTCAGGGTTTGCAGACCCAACGGGTACATCCTGTTGAACGCCGCGAGCACCGTCGCGTCGTCCTGACCGGGCGGCGGATCATCGGTCCAGTAGGCGAGGCGCCAGAACCGCGCTTTCCATTCGACACGGCTCTTGCCGTTGCCGGCATCCTTCACGGTCATGGTGGGGTAATAGTTGCTGGCAACATGCGGTCCTCCGACATAGGTGTAGGAGAAGCTCATGTTCCAGGGTTCGTATGCGATGAGCTTCTCCTGGACCTTGGTGCCATTGGCCCGGGTCAGCTCGCGAATACAACCGACTTCGCGGTTCTTGCCGAGAATGATCCGGCTGGATTCGATGACCGGGAGCCAGCGCGGCAGACCGTTGAAGTCGCTGACCACCTCCCATACTTGCTCGGGCGGCGCATCGATCACGATGGCATGCTCGACCTTCAGCTCCGGTGCATCGACCGCTAACAGCGCCTGCGGTGTCAGCAAGCCCGCAAGCAACGTAAACAGAACTCCCTTGGCGCAACGCATTTTCGTCTCCCACGGATTGTCGTTATCACGCGGGCGCCTGGCGGGAAAATCCGCCACGCCTGCGACTGTCGCAACTCTACCACCTTCACTAGGGAAGCTCTGATCAAGTTCCGCGACGCGCGTTGCGCCAGGTGCGGATGACTGCTAGGCGTCGCTCCGCAGATGCGGCTGAAGCCCCAGCAAGGAGCGTAACAACGCAGGCGCCGCACCCTGGCACAACCCAATGACATTTCGACTCTTTCGAGGGACCGGGCGATTCGGGCCGATGTCTGTGTCGGCTCCTCCTTATGTAGACCGGCTACACGGCGTCCTCGCCGTCTTGCCCTCGACCCTAATCGCCTCGGTCGCGCATGTGGAACCTGGTCAGAGCTTCCTTAACGGGCGGACCTCAACTGCGGTACTAAAGATACTCCTTCCCTCCCGCATGGCGCAATCAATCCCCGTCTTCCTTGCTCTCGACGCGCGCCCGCGCGGCGCCGCGCGCAAACGCCAGGCGCAGCCGTTCACCGGTCTGCACTTCAGCCACTGAGCGCACGATACGGCCGTCATCCTTGGCGACGATGCTGTAGCCGCGTTCCAGAACCGACCGCGGATTGAGGTGCTCCAGGTTTGCGCCCAGCCTGCGCAGCCGCACATCGTGAAGCTCAAGCCGGCGGGCGTAACCGAGCTTCAGGCGCAGCGCCAGGTCGCGCTGCCGGAGAGCAGCCGCATCGAGGTCAGGCCGAATCTCCCGCAATTTGCCCAGGAGTGAGGCAATACGCCACGACGACGTGTCCAGCACTCTCGCCGTGGACGACTTGAGCCGAGAGGCCAGATGCGCGAGGTGCTGGGTCTGGTTGCGGATGCGCTCCCCCGGGTGAACGAGACGTTTCCCCAGGTAGTCGAGCTGCTGCATGCGCGCTTCCAGCAGGCGATCGGCACTGCGTTTAAGTTGCCGGTGCAGCACGCCCAACCGTGCCAGCAGCTCTTCCCGGTTCGGGCTCGCCAGCTCTGCGGCAGCGGTCGGCGTCGGCGCCCGCGCATCGGAAACGAAATCGGCGATGGTGAAATCGGTTTCGTGGCCCACTCCCGATATGACCGGGATCGTGCAATCGGCGATTGCGCGCGCCACCACTTCCTCGTTGAATGCCCACAGGTCTTCCATGCTGCCGCCGCCACGGCAGACGATCAGGACCTCTGCATCGGCGCGTGCCGAAGCGCTGCGGATGGCGTGCGCGATCTTCTCCCCCGCGCCCTCGCCCTGCACCGGCGCCGGATACAGCACGATGCGGATCGCCGGCATGCGCCGCGCCAGCGTGGTAAGCACGTCGCGAAGCGCCGCGGCTCTGGGAGAGGTGACGATGCCGATGACCAGGGGAAAAGCGGGTATTGGCCTCTTACGGGAAGTCTCGAACAGGCCCTCCTGCTCCAGTTTTTTCTTCAGCCTCTCGAACGCCTCGAACAGGGCGCCCAGCCCGGACCGGCGCATGGTCTCGACGTTGAGCTGAAAATCTCCGCGCGCCTCGTACAGCGTGGGGAGCGCGCGCACTTCGACCTGCATGCCGTTTTCGGGCTGCCAGTCCAGCGCCGAGGCCTTGTGGCGGAAGAACACGCAGCGCGCCTGCGCCTGTGCATCCTTCAGAAGGAAATAGCAATGGCCGGAGGTCGCGCGCGTGAAGTTGGAGATCTCGCCCGCGACCCAGAGCAGCGGAAAGCCGGATTCGACCAGCGCGCGCGCGCGCCGGTTGAGTTCGGAGACGCTGATGACGATGTTCGCCGGGTCCTGCGAGTTCATGCGCCGCATTCTATTCGAGCAAGGCCGGTTCGGAGCGGTCCGCCCAGCACATACTTCGGTGCGCGTCCCGTTTCGGCGGGAAATTTTCCCGCCGATTCAGTATGTTTCGACTCCTGACAACGTGCGCCGGGCGCCGTTGTTCATCCACAATGGTCACGAAACGGTAACGCGAGCACCCCGCAAACCCCACAACCACGCGGGTCTCGAATGCAAGATGTTGAATAATATACGAAAAGCCGGGCGCATATTTTTTGATCGCTGAACAGAAAATGCTTTTGCCAGCTCCACTTACCGTCTCTATGGACAAACTATGCACAGTGTTATCCACAAAGATTGTGGACAGTTTTTTCGGTCGAGAATGCGCTTTGTCGAAGCTGTCAAGTGCGATGATGCAAACTTGCCCGAGCTGGCGATGCAGTTTAAAGTGTCGCGATTTTTCTGACGCAACGGAGACTACGTGCTAGCCATCATCGAAGCCGCCGGATGGCCAATCTGGCCCATTATCCTGTGCTCGATCGTCGCGGTCGGCATTATCGGCGAGCGCTTCTGGTCATTACGCCAGGACGTTGTCGCACCGCGCGGTCTGCTGGCGCAGGTGGTTCAGGAATACCACCAGCAGGGCGTGTCGCCGGAGATGCTGGACCGGCTTGCCCAATCTTCGTTGATGGGCAGGATCCTCGCCGCGGCGCTGCGCAATGTCGGCAGCACGCGCGAAATCATGCGCGAATCCATCGAAGAAGCGGGGCGCGCCGCCGCGCATGACCTCGAGCGTTTCCTTACTACGCTCGGCACCATCGCCACCATGTCGCCGCTGCTCGGACTGCTCGGCACCATCATCGGCATGATCGAGATCTTTGGAGTCCAGGGCCTGACCGGGATGGCCAATCCGGCCCAGCTCGCGCACGGCATCTCGATTGCGTTGTACAACGCCGCGTTCGGCATCATCGTCGCCGTCCCCAGCCTGGTGTTCTACCGCCACTTCCGCGCGCGGGTGGATTCGCTGGTGGTGGAGATGGAAATCCAGGCTGTCAAGCTGGTTGAGATCGTCCAGGGCGAGCGCAAGGCCTGAATTGACAGGGGAGGCACGCGATGAATTTCCGCCGTGGTTCGTTCCGGGAAGAGCCCGAAATCAATCTGGTGCCCTTCATCGACGTGCTGATCGTCATCGTCATCTTCCTTGCCGTTACCACGACCTATTCCAAGTACACTGAACTGCAGATCAACCTGCCCACGGCCGATGCCAAGCGGCCGGCCGAACGTCCAAACCAGGTCAACGTCGGCGTATCGGCCTCCGGCCAGTACATGGTCAATCGCACAGCGGTGACGTTTACCACCCGGGAAGCATTCGCCAACGAGTTGCAGCGCGCCGCCGGCGGAAATCCCGATCCGGTGATCATCATCAACGCCGACGCCAACGCCACGCATCAGTCGGTGATCCGCGTCATGGAAGCCGCACAGGTCGCGGGCTTCGGCAAGATCACCTTTACCGCGCAGTTGCCGCGCTGACCTCCGGCGCGCATCGCGCACCGCGGTACCATTGCACCGCATCCCCGGGGAGCCCGCGTGCCCTTTTCCGATCGCCATTGGTATCGTCTGTCCTGGCTTTCCGTCGCCCTGTTGCCGCTGGCGGCGCTGTTCCGCCTCTCGGCAAGTTTGCGCAGGCTCGCCTACAAGATCGGCGTGCTGCGCTCGGAGCGCCTGCCTGTGCCGGTCATCGTGGTCGGCAATATCACCGCCGGCGGCACCGGCAAGACACCGCTCACGCTGTGGCTGTGCGGCATCCTCCAGGAACAGGGATTCAGGCCGGGCATCGTCAGCCGCGGTTACGGCGGGCGCACCAGCCTGCTGGCGGTGACCGCAGACTCCGATCCGGCTGCGGCCGGAGACGAGCCGGTGCTGCTGGCGCGGCGCAGCCGCTGCCCGGTCTGGATCGGGCGCGACAGGGTTGCCGCAGCGCGCGCGCTGCTGGCCGCAAGTCCCGAGTGCGACGTAATCGTCTGCGACGACGGGCTGCAGCACTACCGCCTGCAGCGCGACGTCGAGATCGTCGTCCTCGACGGCAGCCGCGGTCTGGGAAACGGGCTGCCGCTCCCGGCCGGCCCGCTGCGCGACGGCGCGGCGCGGCTGCGATCGGTGGATGCGGTGGTGATCAACGGGCCAGGCGATCCCGGTCTGCGCACTGCGTCGCGTTTCGACATGTCCCTCGAAGGCAGCCGCTTTCACAACCTGCTCAATCCCGGCCATACCGCTAGCGCGTCGGAATTCCAGGGGCGGCGCCTGCATGCCGTGGCCGGCATCGGCAATCCATCGCGATTCTTCGGGCATCTGCAGCGGCTGGGGTTGAGTTTCACCGCGCATGCCTTTCCCGATCATCATCCGTTCGCGCCCGCCGATCTCGACTTCGAGAATGCGGACGAAGTCATCATGACCGAGAAGGATGCGATAAAATGCCAGCGCTTCGCACGGGAAAACCAGTGGGCACTGTCGGTGGACGCCGCCGTCGATCCCGAACTCGGCCAACTTATCCTCAACAGACTGAAAACGCGCAATGGATCCTAAGCTCCTCGACATCCTGGTTTGCCCCCTGTGCAAGGGCCCGCTCGTCTACCGGAAGGCGGAGCAGGAACTCATCTGCAAGCCGTGCCGGCTCGCCTACCCGATCCGTGACGACATCCCGGTGATGCTGGAGGACGAAGCGCGCAAACTTCTTCCTACGGAAGAAGTTTGAGTGACGAGTGACAAGTGACGTGTGACGCGCGAGTCAATCTTCGACGTGTCCTGATCACACTCGTCACTTGTCACCTGGCACCGGTCACATGAAATTCGTCGTCGTCATCCCCGCCCGTTACGCGTCGTCGCGGCTGCCCGGCAAGGTGCTCGCCGACATCGCCGGCAAGCCGATGGTGGTGCACGTCGCCGATCGCGCGCGCGAATCGGGTGCGGCCGAAGTCATCGTGGCCACCGATGACGACAGGATCCTGGACGCGGTCGGCCGCCATGGCCACACCGCGCTGATGACGCGCGCGGATCACGCCTCAGGCACCGACCGCATCGCCGAAGTGGCCGCCCAGCGCGGCTGGCCCGGGCAGCAGATCGTCGTCAACGTCCAGGGCGACGAGCCGCGCATTGCACCGGCGCTGATCCGTGCCGTTGCGCAGCAACTCGCCGGCCATGGCGATGCGGCGATCGCCACGGTCTGTCACCGGATCCATAGCGCAGCCGAAATGTTCGATTCGAACGCGGTAAAGGTAGTGATCGACAAGGACGGCTATGCGCTGTACTTCTCGCGTGCACCGATCCCGTATGCGCGCGATGCCTTCGGGTCGGACCGGTCGCGTTTGCCGGCCGGGCTGCCGGCGTATCGCCACTTGGGCCTGTACGCGTATCGCTGCGCCTTCCTCAGGACTTATTCGACGCTCGCACCCGCGGCAATCGAACAGTTCGAATCACTCGAGCAACTGCGCGCCATGTGCCATGGCCATCGCATCAGCGTGGCGATCACAGATCAGGCGCCGGAACCCGGGGTGGACAGCCCCGCGGACCTGGAAAAAATGCGCAAAGCCTTCGTGGGCGCCGTGCGCTGAATCGACCCTTATAATTCGCGCTACGCGAGGCGTGGCCCGCCATCACACGGCACTCGACTCTCTACAACAGGAACGACATGCGACTTATTCTCCTGGGCGCACCCGGCGCGGGCAAAGGCACGCAGGCTGCCTTCATCACCGAGAAGCTCGGCATTCCCCAGATTTCCACCGGCGACATGCTGCGCGCCGCGGTCAAGGCCGGCACTCCTCTGGGCCGGGAAGCGAAAAGGTTCATGGACGCCGGCGCGCTGGTGCCGGATGACGTCATCATCGGATTGGTCAAGGAGCGCATCAAGCAGCCGGATTGCGCCAGGGGTTTCCTGTTCGACGGTTTCCCGCGCACCATTCCGCAGGCCGATGCCATGAAGAGCACCGGTGTGCATCTCGATTACGTGGTCGAAGTAGACGTGGACGACGCCGAGATCATCAAGCGGCTGACCGGCCGCCGCGTGCATCCCGCATCGGGGCGCACTTATCACGTCGCGTTCAACCCGCCGCGGGTGGCGGGCGAGGACGACGCCACCGGCGAAGACCTGATCCAGCGCGACGACGACAAGGAAGAAACCGTGAAGAAGCGTCTCAAGGTGTACCACTCCCAGACCAAGCCGCTGGTGGCCTACTACTCGAAGTGGGCGGCAAGCGGCAAACCCGGGGCGCCGAAGTACATCAGGGTCGCCGGCGTCGGCTCGATGGATGCCATCCGGGAGCGCATCCTCGCCGCATTGAAGTAACGACTTGAACCACGGAGGACACGGAGGACACGGAGGAAAACCAGAAGCGAAGCGATACGGGGAATCCAGTTGCATGGCAAGTCGATCATCAACGTTGCAAAAGTTCGACGACATCTCCCTGCTGTTTTCATTTCGCGCTTCCGTATTTTGTTTTCCTCCGTGTCCTCCGTGTCCTCCGTGGTGAACGCCTTTCCGGAGGTTTGCCAGGACCAAGAAAATGAATGCGTTCTACGCACAATCCGGCGGGGTGACGGCTGTCATCAATGCATCCGCGTGCGGCGTCATCGAGACCGCGCGCAGGCACAAGAACAAAATCGGCAAGCTCTACGCCGGCCGCAACGGCATCATCGGCGCGCTCACCGAAGACCTGATCGACACCAGCAGGGAATCGGCTTCGGCCATTGCGGCACTGCGCCACACGCCGGCCGGTGCGTTCGGTTCCTGCCGTTACAAGCTCAAGAGTCTCGAGGAGAACCGCGCCCAATACCAGCGCCTGATCGACGTGTTCAAGGCACACGACATCGGCTACTTCTTCTACAACGGCGGCGGCGATTCCGCCGATACCTGCTTGAAGGTGTCGCAGTTTTCCGAACCCCTGGGCTATCCAATCCAGGCGATTCACGTGCCCAAGACGGTGGACAACGACCTGCCGATCACCGACTGCTGCCCCGGTTTCGGTTCGGTGGCGAAGTACGTCGCGGTATCGGTGCGCGAAGCCAGCTTCGACGTCGCGAGCATGGCGAAGACCTCGACCAAGGTGTTCGTTCTGGAAGTGATGGGGCGTCACGCCGGCTGGATCGCGGCCGCGGGTGCATTGGCGGCGGACGTGAAAACCGATCTGCCGATCGTCATCCTGTTTCCGGAAGTCGCTTTCGACAAGGCGACGTTTCTCGCCAGGGTGGATTCCATGGTGAAGAAATACGGCTACTGTTCGGTGGTGGTCTCGGAGGGCGTGAAAGGCGCCGACGGCAAGTTCCTCTCCGACCAGGGACTGCGCGACGCCTTCGGCCACGCACAGCTCGGCGGCGTTGCGCCGGTGGTCGCGAACATGGTCAGGGAAGGACTGAACCTGAAATTCCATTGGGGGGTGGCCGACTACCTGCAGCGTGCCGCCCGCCATATCGCCTCCGGCACCGACGTCGCGCAGGCCTACGCCGTAGGCAAGGCGGCGGTGGAGCTTGCGCTCAAGGGCCGCAACGCGGTCATGCCGACAATCGTGCGCAAATCGCAGAACCCTTACAAATGGACGGTCGGCGTGGCCGAGCTGAAGGACGTGGCGAACAAGGAGAAGTTCATGCCGCGCGACTTCATCACCGCAGACGGCTTCCAGATCACACAGAAATGCCGCGACTATCTGGCGCCGCTGATCCGTGGCGAGGATTTTCCGCCTTTCAAGGACGGGCTTCCCGGCTACGTGATCCTCAAGAACGTCGCAGTCCCGAAGAAACTGCCCGCATTCAAACTTTAGGGAAGCTCTGATCAAGTTCCACATGCGCGACCGAGGCGATTCGGGTCGAGGGCAAGACGGCGAGGACGCCGTGTAGCCGGACGGCTGTGACTCGTTAGCGGTACGCCCGTTTGCGGGAGCAGCCGTACAAGCGCTCC
>CAYNFN010000268.1:0-5277 GCA_964396485.1 uncultured Alcaligenaceae bacterium | reverse complement strand
ATCACGCCGGCGATCTGCCCCTGCATCACATCGAAGGACACGTCTTCCAGTGCAACGATGCCCCCGAACTGAACGCTCAGTCCGGAGACCCGCAACAATGGCTGGCCGCGAGGGTCGCCCCCCGGCGCGACATTTTCCATTTTTTCTTCGCCCACGGTGCTCGACAACTCCAAGCCCTCCTCGATGTGGGATGCGCCGGTCCGAAACGCGCATTGTACTGGCACAACCGCCGCGGCCGGTAAAGTTGCGGCCGGGCGGGCTTTCGCTGCAGCGCAATGCGGTCCATCATGCCCGAACCTTGAACACGGAGGACACGGAGGACACGGAGGAAGGGCAAGAACAGAAAAAGAACCTTCGAGAGTTAAAACCTGCCATCGGATGTCACTTCGGCACCGGGCTTGCTTTTAACTCCCCCATGTTTTTCCTCGATTCTGGTTTTCCTCCGTGTCCTCCGCGTCCTCCGTGTTCAGGAACTTGACCTATTTCGTAAGAGCGACAAAGATGCGGCACGAGGAGGAACAAAGACGTGGAACCGAGTCATTACCGTTTCTGGCCGGAGAAGGTGCCGCGTGAAATCGTGCTGCCTCGGGCCAGCGTCTATCACAACCTGGCGAGCGCGGCCGCACGGGAACCCGACAAGACCGCCCTGATTTACTACGGCACGCCGCTCACTTACCGCACTTTCAAGCGCGAGGCGGACGCGCTCGCCGGCTTCCTGCAACGGCGTTGCGGCGTGGAAAAGGGCGATCGCGTATTGCTGTTCATGCAAAACAGTCCGCAGTTCATGATTGCGTTCTACGCGATCCTGCGCGCCGATGCGATGGTCGTTCCGGTGAACCCGATGAACCTCACCGATGAATTGCGCCACTACGTTGCCGACAGCGATGCCAGGGTTGCGATTTCCGGGCAGGAACTCTTTGCCCAGCTCAGCGCGCTGATCGGCGCGGGCCTCGATCATGTTTTGGTCGCCGCCTATTCCGACTATCTGACCCAGCCCACGGACCTGAAGGTGCCGGAAGCGGCGGCCGCGCCACCACAGGCGATCCGTGAACCGGGCGTGACGTTGTGGCGCGACGCCCTCGCCGCCAATCTTGCCCCTGGGCCGCACCGTGCCGGGCCGGACGACTTGTGCGTCATGCCCTATACCTCGGGCACCACCGGCAAACCCAAGGGCTGCATCCACACCCATCGCACCGTGATGAGCACGATCATCGCCGGCTCGGTCTGGGTAGGCATGGATACCAACTCGGTGGTCCTGTGCACCATGCCGCTGTTTCACGTCACCGGCATGCAATGCAGCATGAACCAGCCGATCTACCGTGGCGCGACCATCGTGCTGATGACGCGCTGGGACCGCGATACCGCCGCCGAGCTGATACAGCGCTACAAAGTCGACGGCTGGACCAACATCACCACCATGGCGATCGACTTCCTCTCCAATCCGGAACTCGGCCGTTACGATATCTCCAGCCTCAAGCACATTGGCGGAGGCGGCGCGGCGATGCCCGAGGCAGTGGCGCAGCGCCTGCAGGATCGCACCGGCCTTTCCTATATCGAGGGCTACGGACTGTCGGAGACCATCGCGCCTACGCACATCAACCCGCCTCAGCGCACCAAGAAGCAGTGCCTGGGCATTCCGATCTGCTCGACGGAAGCACGCGTGATCAACCCCGACACCCTGAAGGAACTGGGCCGGAAAGAGGTCGGCGAGATTGTCTCCAGCGGCCCGCAGATATTCCTCGGCTACTGGAAAAATCCCGATGCCACGGCGGCGAGTTTCATCGAACTCGGGGGCAAACGCTTTTTCCGCACCGGCGACCTCGGCTACTACGACGAGGACGGTTACTTTTTTATCGTCGATCGCCTCAAGCGCATGATCAACGCCTCCGGCTACAAGGTCTGGCCGGCCGAGGTCGAGGCCACGCTCTATCATCACGCTGGAGTCCACGAGGCCTGCGTGATCGGCACGCGGGACCCGCGGCGCGGCGAAACGGTCAAGGCATTGGTGGTGCTCAAGGAGGCGAGCCGCGGAAAAGTCACGCCGGAAGACATCGTGGCCTGGTCGCATGAACGTATGGCCGCTTACAAAGTCCCGCGGGTGGTGGAGTTTGTCGCCAGCCTGCCGAAATCCGCGATCGGCAAGATCCAGTGGCGGCAGTTGCAGGAAGCCGAAAACCTGAAATTTACCGGTTGAATCGACCCCCATGGAAGCCCGGCATCTGCAGCACTGGCCCAAGCACCTCCCCAGGCACCTCACCGTGCCGGCCACGTCGCTCCATTTCAATCTCGAGGTAGCGGCGGCGCGTTACCCCGAAAAGCCGGCGACGATTTTTTACGACACCCGCCTCGCCTATCGCCAGTTGAAGAAGGACGTTGACCTGATCGCAGGCTTTCTGCAGCACCGCTGCGGCGTGCGCAAAGGCGAGCGCGTGGTGCTGCAGATGCAGAATTCGCCGCAGTTTATCATCGCCTATTACGCGATCCTGCGCGCGCGTGCGGTCGTGGTTCCTGTCAGCCCGATGCATGTGAGCGACGAACTGGTTCATTACTTCGAGGACGGCGGTGCATCCGTCGCGTTCATCGCCCAGGACCTGTATCCGCAGATCCGGCCGCTGATGGGCAAGCAGGTGAAGCACGCGATCGTCGTTACCTACGGCGACTATCTGAGCGAATACACCACGCTGGAGATCCCGGAATTCCTGCAGGCGCCGCGCCAGCTCATCACCGATCCCGGCGTGGTGTCCTGGGCCGATGCGCTGGCCGCGGTCTACAAGCCGCTCAAACCGACAGCCGAGGCGGACGATCTCGCCGCGATTCTCTACACCTCGGGGACCACCGGGAAATCCAAAGGGTGCATGCACACCCACCGCACCATCATGACCACGCTGGTGGGTGCGGCGCTGTGGGAAGGATTCACCGCCGATTCGGTGGCGCTCGCCACGGCGCCGCTGTTTCACGTCACCGGCATGCAGCACAGCATGAACGCGGCTTTGTACGCAGGCGCGACCATTGCCATCCTGCCGCGCTGGAACCCGGATGCCGCAGGCTACATGATCGAGCGCTACGGCTGCACCCACTGGGCCAACGTGCCGACCATGGTGGTGGACCTGCTGGCCCACCCCGCGACCACCGGCCGCAACCTGTCTTCGCTGCAGAATGTCTTCGGCGGCGGCAGCTCGATGCCGGAAGCGGTCGCGCAAAAGCTCCATGAACTGTGCGGGATCGATTACATGGAGGCCTACGGGATGACCGAAACCATCTCGCAGACGCACATGAACCCGCCGAACAAGCCGCGCAAGCAATGCCTCGGCATTCCCACTTTTGATACTGAATCGCTGGTGATCAACCCCGACACCCTCGAACCGCTCGGACCGAATGAACAGGGTGAGATCGTGGTGCACGGCCCGCAGGTGATGAAAGGCTACTGGCAACGGCCGGACGCAAACGAAGCAGCATTCATCAAAATCGAGGGCAAGACCTTCCTTCGCACCGGCGACCTCGGGCGTGTCGACGAGGATGGCTACTACTACATCGCTGACCGGCTTAAGCGCATGATCAACGCCGCGGGCTTCAAGGTCTGGCCGGCGGAGCTCGAGGCCACTCTTTACAAGCACCCGGATATCAAGGAAGTGGCGGTGATCTCCGCGCCGGACCCGCGCCGCGGCGAAACCGTAAAGGCGGTCATCGTCCTCAAGGACGACCGCAAGGGACAGGTGACCGCGGAAGACATCATGGAGTGGTCGCGCGGCCACATGGCGGCGTACAAGGTGCCGCGCATCGTCGAGTTCATAGACCAGCTACCCCGCTCCGGCACTGGCAAGATCCAGTGGCGCGCCCTGCAAGAGAAAGAATGGGAAGGAACAACAAAATCGTGAACCACGGAGGACACAGAGGACACGGAGGAAAGGCAAGAGCAAGAAAATAGGTTCGGGTGAAAATCTTTCGTTGGCTCACGATCAATCGCAGCGAAAGTTGGCGGCACAGGTTAGCGAACAGTAACCTCGCCTTTATCCCCAACTTGCTTTTCCTCGTTTTTGTTCTTCCTCCGTGTACCCCTCAAGGGGGTATTGAAAAGAATCCTCCGTGTCCTCCGTGGTGAGCGGGTTTCTTATTAGCGGGCAAATGAGCTGAATCCCCAAAAAGTATATGCTGCCCGTCCTTGCACAACCTTCCCGCGGCGTCATGAAGTGTTCCCGCTGTCAGCACGAAAACCGCCCGGACGCAAAGTTCTGCGAGCAATGTGCCGCGCCCCTCGAGCGCGCCTGTGGCAACTGCGGCGCGCTGGTCTCGTCCACCGCAAAATTTTGTCCCGAGTGCGCGCATCCCGTCGGCAATGCCGCCGCGGCTCCTGAGCAGTTCGACGCACCAAAGCACTACACCCCCAAGCACCTCGCCGAAAAGATCCTCATCTCGAAGTCCGCCCTCGAAGGCGAGCGCAAACAGGTGACGGTCCTGTTTGCGGACCTCAAGGGCTCGATGGAATTGCTCGCCGACCGCGACCCGGAAGAAGCGCGCAAGATCCTCGATCCCGTGCTCGAACGCATGATGGAAGCGGTGCATCACTACGAGGGCACGGTGAACCAGGTGATGGGCGATGGGATCATGGCGCTGTTCGGTGCGCCGCTCGCTCACGAAGATCACGCCGTGCGCGCCTGCTACGCCGCGCTGCGGATGCAGGAGTCGCTCAAGCGCTACGCGGACCACACGCGCCGCGCGCACGGGGTGGAGGTGCAGATCCGGGTCGGCCTCAACTCCGGTGAGGTCGTCGTGCGCGCGGTCGGCAGCGATCTGCGCATGGACTACACCGCGGTGGGCCAGACCACTCACCTCGCCGCCCGGATGGAACAGCTGGCCCCGCCCGGGACCGTGCGACTGAGCGGAGAGACCGTGCGGCTGGCCGAGGGCTACGTCGAGGTGCGCTCGCTCGGGCCCGTCCCGGTGAAAGGCCTGCCGGAGCCGATCGAGATCTTCGAGCTGACGGGAGCAGGTCAGGCCCGGACGCGCCTGCAAGCTGCGGCACTGCGGGGTCTCACGCGCTTCGTCGGACGTGATGCCGAGGTCGAGCATCTACGCCGGGTCCTGGATCGAGCTGGCGCGGGCCACGGCCAGGTGGTCGCCATCGTCGGCGAGGCGGGAGTGGGCAAGTCGCGGCTCACCTACGAGTTCACCCACTCGCATCGGGTGCAGGACTGGCTGATCGTGGAAGCTTCGTCGGTGTCCTATGGCAAGGCCACCAGTTACTTCCCGGTGATTGATCTGCTGAAGGGCTACTTCAAG
>CAYNFN010000267.1:0-15561 GCA_964396485.1 uncultured Alcaligenaceae bacterium | reverse complement strand
AACGGCACGCCGGCAACTTTGGGCGCGCGGGTGACCACCGACGATCTGATCCAGGTAGGGCGCCGCCAGATCAAGTTCAAAGTCACCACGCGCCTGCCGCGCGTCATCCTCTACCACAAGCCGGACGGCGAGATCGTCACTCGCGATGATCCAAAGGGCCGTCCCAGCGTTTTTGAAAAACTGCCGGTCATCCGCAGCGCCAAGTGGCTGGCGGTTGGTCGGCTCGACTTCAACACCGGAGGTTTGCTGATCTTCACGACTTCAGGTGAATTGGCGAACCGCCTGATGCATCCGCGTTTCGAGGTCGAGCGCGAGTACGCGGTCAGGGTGTTCGGCGCACTGACGCCTTCCCAGATTGCCGAATTCAAAAAGGGCGTGCGGCTTTCCGACGGCGACGCGAAGTTCGACATGCTCGAATTGCAGGGCGGCGACGGCAGGAACCGCTGGTATCGCGTGGTTCTCAAGGAGGGGCGCAACAGAGTGGTGCGACGGATGTTCGAAGCCCTGGGCCTGCAGGTCAGCCGCTTGATGCGCGTGCGCTTTGGCATCGTAAGCCTGCCGCCGCGCCTGAAGCGCGGCGCCTGGGTCGAATTCAAGGAATCCGAGATCAGCCAGTTGCTCGAGTGGGCGGGCAGCACCCCCGCCGTTCAGCAGGACGATTTCAGCGCGCCAGTTGCGCGCCCGTCAGCAGGAACACAAAACCGTCACCCCCGGAGGTCTCCAGCCAGGTAAAAGGCAGCCGGGGAAACGCCCGCTCCAGGGCCTCCCGATTGTGCCCGATTTCCACCACCAGCAGGCCGTCCTGGTCCAGCTGCGCGCCGGCTCCGGACACGATGCGGCGCACGATATCCAGTCCATCCTGCCCTCCTGCCAGCGCCATTTGCGGTTCGGCACGATACTCTGGCAGCAGTGCTGCCATCGAGTCCGCGTTCACATACGGCGGATTGGAAACGATGAGCTTGTATGGCCCGGCGAGACCCGCGAACAGATCACCCCTGACGAGTCGGACGCGGTCATCGAGGCCGTAATCCGTGACATTTTTTCCCGCGACCTCGAGCGCATCGGGCGAGAGTTCGGTTGCGTCCACCCGGGCGTTCGGGAAAGCCTGTGCCAGCAGGATTGCCAGGCAGCCTGACCCGGTACACAGGTCCAGCGCGGCGCCGACCGAATCCGGGTCCGTGACCCAGGGACTCAAGTCGTCCCGCAACAACTCCGCGATATATGAGCGCGGCACGATCACGCGCTCGTCAACGTAAAAACGCAAATCGCCCAGCCAGGCTTCGTTGGTGAGGTAGGCTGCCGGCACGCGCTTTTCGACCCGCAGGCGCAGCATCCGGCTTACCGCCTCGATTTCTTCTGCGGTCAGCGCGGTGTCGAGAAACGGATCGAGGCGATCGAGCGGAAGTTTAAGCGTGTGCAGGATCAGGTATGCCGCCTCGTCGTCGGCATTGGTGGTGCCGTGGCCGAATGACAGCCCGGCTTCGCTGAAGCGGTGTACCGCGAAGCGCAGCCAGTCGCGGACAGTACTCGGCTGTTTCTGCTCGGGCACCTCAGCGGGCATTCAGCAGATCGGTCAGCGCCCGCTGGTATATCTTCGACAGCGCGTCCAAATCGGCAATGGCGATGTGCTCGTTCAATTTGTGGATCGACGCGTTCACCGGGCCCAGTTCCACGATCTCCGGGCAGATTTCGGCGATGAAGCGTCCGTCCGACGTGCCGCCGGCCGTGGACAATTGCGGCCGCTGGCCGGTGACGCGCTCCACCGCGAGGGTCAGCGTTTCCACCAGCCTGCCGCGGGCAGTCAGGAAGGGCTTGCCGGAAAGGGACCAGTCCAGCACGTAGTCCAGACCGTGACGGTCGAGGATGGCGTGCACCCGGCTCTTAAGCGACTCGACGGTACTGGCGGTGGAGAAGCGGAAGTTGAACGACACTTTCAGTTCTCCCGGAATCACGTTGGTAGCGCCGGTGCCGGCGCCGATGTTCGACACCTGCCAGGTGGTCGGCGGAAAGTGTTCGTTGCCCAGGTCCCATTCGGTGGCGGCGAGTTCCGTCAGCGCCGGCGCGAACTGGTGGATCGGATTGCGTGACTGAAGGGGGTAGGCGATGTGGCCCTGGATGCCGCGCACCAGCAACTCTCCTGACAGGGATCCGCGGCGGCCGTTCTTGATGGTGTCGCCGAATGTTCTGGCCGACGAAGGCTCGCCGACGATGCAGTAGTCGATTTTTTCGCCGCGTGCGCGCAGCGCCTCGACCACCTTGACCGTGCCATTGACCGCCACGCCTTCCTCGTCCGAGGTAATCAGCAGCGCAATCGAACCGGGATGGTCCGGATGTTCGGAGAGAAACCCCTCGATCGCGGTGACGAACGCCGCCAGCGAAGACTTCATGTCGGCCGCGCCGCGGCCATAGAGCAGGCCGTCGCGCACCGTCGGCGTGAACGGATCGGATTGCCACTGTTCCAGCGGTCCGGTCGGGACCACGTCGGTATGTCCCGCGAAGCAGATGAGCGGCGCGCGGCTGCCGCGCCGCGCCCACAGATTGTCCACTTCGCCGTGGCGCATTGGCTCGGCCTTGAAGCCGAGCCGCGTCAGCCGCTGCCGCAGGATTTCCTGGCAGCCGGCATCGTTTGGCGTAACCGAAGCGCGCGAGATCAACTCGCGCGCAAGCTCGAAGGTGGCGGAGGACATTGCGGCCGAGTCCGGCATCACAGGCGCCGGAGAACGGGTCGGCGGTTCACTTCTTGTCGGTGTCCACGTTCAGCTTGATTTCGCTGAACGAGTAGCCCCCGCCCGGCTTCACCATCACTCGCCCGGTCGGGCTCTCGCCGATCTTGCCGGCCGCCTTCTGTTCATAGTTGTTGATCATCCAGGACAGGTTGGTGGCGGAATCCGAGTTCTTGAGCGCCTCGTCCTTGGATATCGTCCCCGCCATGAACAGTTCGAACAAGGCGTGCTCGAAGGTCTTTGAACCGGGCGTAAGGCTTTGCTCCATGGCATCCTTGATCTGGTCGATTTCGCCTTTCTTGATCAGTTCGGCGACGTGCTTGGTGTTGAGCATCACCTCCACCGCGGCGACCTGCGAACCGTCGTTGGCCTTGACCAGGCGCTGGGAAATGACGGCCCGCAGGCTGATGGAAAGGTCGGACAGCAGCGAGGTGCGCGCGTCGTACGGGAAGAAATTGATGATGCGGTTGAGCGCGTGGTAGCTGTTGTTGGCGTGCAGCGCGGTCAGGCACAGGTGGCCGGTCTGGGCGTAGAGCAGCGCGTGCTGCAGCGTCTGGCGGTCGCGGATCTCGCCGATCATCATCATGTCCGGCGCTTCGCGCATCGCGTTCACCAGCGCGTTCTCGTAAGAACGGGTGTCGGTGCCGACTTCGCGCTGATTGATCACGCACTTGTCGTTGCGGAACACGAACTCCATCGGGTCTTCGATGGTGAGGATATGCCCCGGCTTGAGCGAGTTGCGGTGCTCGATCATGGCGGCGAGCGTGGTGGACTTGCCCGAACCGGTGGACCCGACCACGACGACGAAACCGCGTTTCTCCAACACAAGGTCCTTGAGGATCGGCGGCAGCTTGAGCTTATCGATCCCGGGCGTGCCGCTCTTGAGATAGCGGATCACCATCGCCACGTTGCCGCGCTGACGGAAGATGTTGACGCGGAAGCGGCCGACGTCCTGGACCACGTAGGAGAAGTTCATCTCCATGGTCTCCTCGAACTCGCGTATGTGCCGGTCACTCATGACCTCGTAGGCGATCTTGCGGGCAGTCTCCGGATCGATCACCTGTGCGTTCACCGGCATGACGGCGCCGAGAATCTTGATCGACACCGGGGCGCCGGCCGAGATGAAAAGGTCCGACGCCTGCTTTTCTGCCATCAGCTTGAATAGTGGGCTCAGAAACATGGTGGCCTCGATGACTCCTGGTAGTGGTTGCGTCGATCCGCGCCGCGTAACCCGGAAGGCTCCTGCTAGTCGCCGCGGAGGAGCTCGTTGATGCTGGTCTTTGCACGGGTCTTGGCGTCCACCTGCTTGACGATGACCGCGCAGTAAAGACTGTATTTGCCGTCGGGCGAGGGCAGGTTGCCCGAAACGACCACAGACCCGGGTGGAATTCTGCCGTAAAGGGTTTCGCCGGTCTGGAGCTTGTAGATCTTCGTGCTGCTGCCGATGTAGACGCCCATCGAGATCACCGAACCTTCACCGACCGCGACGCCCTCGACGATTTCGGAACGGGCGCCGATGAAACAGTTGTCCTCAATGATGGTCGGATTGGCCTGTACCGGTTCCAGCACGCCGCCGATCCCGACGCCTCCGGAGAGGTGGACGTTCTTGCCGATCTGCGCGCATGAGCCCACCGTGGCCCAGGTGTCCACCATGGTGCCTTCATCCACGTAGGCGCCGATATTCACGAACGAGGGCATCAGCACCACGTTCCTGGCGATGAACGAGCCGCGCCGCGCCGCCGCCGGAGGCACCACGCGAAACCCGCCGGCGCGAAAATCGGCAGCGCCGTAGTCGGCGAACTTGGGCGGCACCTTGTCGAAGTAATTGGTGTAGCCGTCGCGGACCACCACGTTGTCCTGCAGCCGGAACGACAGCAGGACGGCTTTCTTGACCCACTGGTGGGTGAGCCACTCGCCGCCGATTTTCTCCGCGACGCGCAGCTTTCCGGCGTCGAGGCGATCGATGACATCTGCAACGGCCTCCTTGAGCGCCGGTTCGGCGCTGTCCGGCGAGATGTTGGCACGGTTATCGAAGGCCTTCTCGATGACCGACTGCAAGTCCGTCATTCCTGTTTTTCCCTTGTGAAAGTTGAGAGAAAAATTCGGCCAGTCTTTGCGCCGCCTCGACGCATTCTTCGACCGGGGCCACCAGCGCAATGCGCACGAAGTTCGCTCCCGGGTTGACGCCGCGGGCCTCGCGGGCCAGAAAACTGCCGGGTACGACGGTTACATTATATTGCTCAAACAAGCGTTTAGCGAATTCTGTGTCGGCGATCGGAGTACGCAGCCAGAGGTAGAACGCCGCCTGCGGCATGGCGGCGTCGGTGACTTCGGCGAGCACGGTCAGCGCTTTCCGGAATTTCTCACGGTACAGGCGCCGGTTGTCGCGCACGTGTTCCTCGTCCTGCCACGCCGCCGTGCTGGCAGACTGCACCGCCGGGTTCATCGCGCAGCCGTGGTAAGTCCGGTAAAGCAGGAACTTCGCCAGGATGTCCGCATCGCCGGCAACGAAACCGGAGCGCATCCCCGGCACGTTGGAGCGTTTCGACAGGCTGCCGAATGCGACCAGACGCGGAAAGTGGCTCCTGCCGAGACGATGCGCGGCTTCCAGGCCGCCGAGCGGTGCTTGGCCTTCTTCAAAATAAATCTCCGAGTAGCACTCGTCGGAGGCGATCACGAAGCCGTGGCGATCCGAAAGATCGAACAGGGTTTGCCATTCTTCAAGGGTCATGACGCTGCCGGTGGGATTGCCCGGCGAGCAGACGAAGACGAGCTGGGCGCGGCTCCACACCGATTCTGGCAATTGGCCGAAATCGAGAGCAAAGCGGTTGTGCGGGAGAATATTGAGAAATTGTGGTTCCGCCCCGGCCAGCAGCGTGGCGCCTTCGTAGATCTGATAAAAGGGATTGGGGGCCACCACGACCGGCCGTTCGCGCGAGGCGTCCACCACCGCCTGCGCGAATGCAAACAGCGCTTCCCGGCTGCCGTTGACCGGCACAACCTGTTTTGCCGGATCGATGCGCGGCAACCGGTAACGCCGCTCGATCCATGCCGCAATCGCGGCGCGCAGCGTTTCGCCGCCAGCGGTTGCGGGGTAGCTCGACAATCCATTCAAGTTGGCACTCAATGCCTCGCGAATGAACTGCGGTGTGGCATGCTTCGGCTCGCCGATTGAAAGATTGATCGGACGCAACGAGGCGTT
The DNA here is from genome assembly GCA_964396485.1 of uncultured Alcaligenaceae bacterium. Lineage (GTDB taxonomy): Bacteria > Pseudomonadota > Gammaproteobacteria > Burkholderiales > JACQAP01 > JACQAP01. The sequence continues at coordinate 9,636 of CAYNFN010000267.1, read as the reverse complement.
GGCTTTCACTCCCGCGAGCAGCGCGGCCAGCTTCTGGAAAGGGTAGGGTTGCAGCCTGGTCAGGTTCGGATTCATCGGCGCGGACAGATCAGCGTACGCTTGATTGCGGTGCGATCCTGTCGAGAACGATGCGCGGCGACGGCATCCAGCCCTTCTTGCGGTGTTCGGCGGTGACGGTGGTAAAAATGCCCCCGCGCACGTAGAAATGCGCGGTCAGCCGCATGAAGCGAGGCTTCGTCGCCGTGGCAAGAGCATCGAGAATGCGGTTGGTGACGGCTTCATGGTAAGCGCCCCGGTCGCGGTAGGCCCAGATATAGGTTTTCAGACTCTTGAGTTCCACGCATTTGCGGTCGGGAACGTAATCGAGGAAAAGCGTGGCGAAGTCCGGCTGTCCGGTCATCGGACAGAGGCAGGTGAATTCCGGAATCTCCATATGAATCAGGTAATCCCGCGACGGATTCGGATTGGGGAAGGTCGCCAGGGTAAGCGCCGGCTTGCTTGGCATTCTCTTGGGGGCGATTCAGTTGTTAAAATACGCCCTGCAAAAACACGCGCCTGGTCCTTGTTAGGGGCCCCAGGCGCTTGTTTTATGGGCATCCGTTCAAATTATAAGCCTTTATAAAATTTCGATAGTGCGACTCACTCACATCAAGCTGGCCGGTTTCAAGTCCTTCGTCGACCCTACCCACATACCGGTCCCCGGCCAACTGGTCGGCGTCGTCGGTCCCAACGGCTGCGGCAAATCCAACGTGATCGATGCGGTGCGCTGGGTGCTCGGGGAATCGTCGGCCAAGCAGCTTCGCGGCGAGAACATGCAAGACGTCATCTTCAACGGCTCCGGCGAGCGCAAGCCGGTCGGCCGCGCCAGCGTCGAGCTGATTTTCGACAACAGCCTGGGCAAGGCGGCCGGGCCGTGGTCACAGTACGGCGAGATCTCGGTCAAACGCGTGCTCGAGCGCGACGGCGAGTCCTCTTATTTCATCAACAACATGCACGTGCGCCGGCGCGACGTCGCCGATATCTTCCTGGGCACCGGCCTGGGCGGCCGCGGCTACGCCATCATCGAGCAGGGGATGATTTCGCGCATCATCGAGGCCAGGCCGGAAGACCTGCGCAGCTTCCTCGAGGAAGCTGCCGGGGTATCGAAGTACCGCGAGCGCCGGCGCGAAACCGAATTCAGGCTCGAAGACACGCGCAAGAACCTGCTGCGGGTGGACGATATCCTCAGGGAACTGGGCGCACAGCTCGAGCATCTTGAATCCCAGGCTGAGAGGGCGGGCAGGTACCGGGAGCTGGAGGCGGAACTGAAGCGTACGCAGCACACGCTGTGGCTGCTGCGCAAACGCGACGCCGCCGCGCAGCGCGCCCGCATCGGCCGCGATATCGAGGCAACGGGCGTGGAGCTGGAAGCCGAGACCGCCAGCCTGCGCGACGCTGAAAAGCGCGTCGAGGAATTGCGCGCCAGCCACTACAGCGCTTCGGATGCGGTACACGCCTCCCAGGGCGCGCTCTATGAAGTGAACGCCGAAGTGGCCCGCATCGAGCAGCAGGTCCAGCACCTCCGCGACAGCCGCAATCGCGCCCAGCACCAGCTCGAGTCAGTGCGCACGCAGGAAGCCGAGCAGCGCAGCCGCCAGGCGTCGCAGGAGGCCGCGCGCAATACCAGCGAGGAATTGCTGGCGAAAGCACGCAGCCAACTGGCCGCGCTTGCGGATGAACTGGAGGCCGCGCGGGCAGACTTGCCGGCCGCCGAAGAGGCGTATCGGGGCGCGCAGGCGCAGCTCGCCGACGCGCAGCGCCGCCTTACCCAGGCCGAACAGCAGTTGCAACTGGAACAAGCCCGCGCCGGCCACGGCGAGAAGCTGCTGCAGCAACTCGAAATGCGGCGTGCGCGACTGGAAGACGAGCGCGATGGCCTGGAAGTGCCGAACCTGAGCGAACTGGTAAGACTGGAAACGGAGATCGGGGAGCTGGCTCGGCGGCTCTATGAACTGCGCGATACGCTGGAAAAGTGCGACGCCGATCTGCCGACGCTGGAAGCGGTGACGCACGGCGCGGAACAGGATGCGGAGCAGACTCAGCAGCGTCTCAACCAGCTCGATGCACGGCTCACTGCGCTGCAGTCGCTACAGGAACAGGTTAGCCGCGCGGGCGAAATCGAACCCTGGTTGGAACGCCATGAATTGCGCCGCAACCCGCACCTGTGGCAGGGAATCAGGATCCGGGAAGGCTGGGACGACGCGCTCGAAGCGGTATTGCGCGAGCGCCTGAACAGCGTCGGCCTCACCGACCTCGTGCAGGTGCATGCGTGGCTGGCAGAGACGCCGCCAGGGAAGGTTTCCTTCCACCGCACCGCCGGGGCCGCCGCCGCCGTCGAGCCGACTGCGGCGGGGTTCACGCGGCTGACGGATTATGTGACCTGCACCGATGCGCGGCTGGCGGTGGTGCTTGGCGACTGGCTGGCGCGCGTCTACGTGCTGCCGGACCCCGCCAAGGGCTTGGAACTGGCCCACAACCTGCCCGCCGGCGCGATGCTGGTCAGTGCGCAGGGGCACGTATTCACCGCCACCAGCGTGAGTTTCCATGCGGCCGATTCGGAAATGCACGGCATCCTGTCGCGCCAGCGCGAAATCGAGGCGTTGTTCACGGACCACGGCCGCGCCGATGAGGAACTGAAACGGCAGCGCGCCACCGCGATGTCCCGCAAGACCGAATTCGACGAGCGCCGCACGGAGGCCGAGCGCCTGCGGCGGGCGTTGGCCGAATTGCAGGAACATCATCACCAGTTGAAACTCGACCACGTCCGCCTGTCGCAGCTTGCCGAGCGCCTCAAGGCGCGTGGCGAGCAGATCGTGCGTGAGCTTGCAGAGATCGACGCCGAAATGGCGCGCGAGTCGGCGCAGCGCGAGGAGGCAGGGCGTCAGATCGATGCGCTGGCCGCCGGAATGGATGCGCTTCGGACTGGGCTCGAGTCCGCCGGACAGGCGCACGCAAACGCGGAATCGGCCTTGCAGGACAGCCGGGTAAACGCCCAGCAAGTCGAGCGGCAGTACCAGGAAGCGCAGTTTCAGGAGACAACGATATCAAATAAAATTAGTGATATAGAGCATTCATTTGATGTTATTTCTCAGAATCTGCAACGCCTCGCCAGCGAATCCGAGGCACTGTCCGCGGAAATCTTCCAGAGCGACGAGGGCACGCTGCAGGCGCAACTGCAGGAGCAACTCGACGCCAGGGTTGAGCGCGAGCAACGCCTGAAGCAGGGCCGCGACGAACTGCAGGCCGCCGAGGACAGGCTGCGCACCACCGAGCAGGAGCGTCTGGCATCGGAACAAAAACTGTCGCCGTTGCGCGAGCGCATCAACGAACTGCGCCTCAAGGAACAGGAAGCCAGGATCGCCGAAGACGGCTTTGCCACCCAACTGGCGCAAGCCGGCGCCGACGAACGGGAACTGCTGCCACTGCTGGAGGAGGGTGCGCGTGCAGGCAGGCTGCAGAACGAGATCAACCGCATCAGCGAGGACCTATCCGGGCTGGGCGCGGTGAACCTGGCTGCACTGGAGGAACTGGCGACGTCGCGCGAACGCAAGACCTACCTGGACGCCCAGTCGCAGGACCTGACCGAAGCCGTGGCCACCCTGGAAAGCGCCATCCGCAAGATCGACCGCGAGACCCGCGAGCGCCTGCAGGAGACGTTCGATACCGTCAACAAACACTTCGGCGAATTGTTCCCGGTGCTATTCGGGGGCGGCGAGGCCAAACTGGTCATGACCGGCGGGGAAATACTCGATGCCGGCGTGCAGGTGATCGCGCGCCCGCCCGGCAAGCGCAATACATCGATCCATCTGCTTTCCGGTGGCGAGAAGGCGCTGACCGCGCTATCGCTGGTATTCTCTATGTTCCAGCTCAATCCCGCGCCCTTCTGCCTGCTGGACGAGGTGGACGCACCGCTGGACGACAGTAATACCGAGCGCTTCTGCGATCTGGTTAAGAGAATGTCCGCGAACACGCAGTTCATGTTCATTACCCACAACAAGATCACCATGGAAATGGCCGGCCAGCTGATCGGCGTCACCATGCAGGAGCAGGGCGTATCGCGGGTGGTTGCGGTGGACGTGGACGAGGCGTTGCGCATGCGCGAAGAAGCTGCAGCCTGATAGCATCTTAGCGCCGGGGTCGCACGGGGAGAGGCAATGAGTGATTTGCAGATCGGTTTGCTGATGCTCGGAGTGCTGGTTGTGGCCGGCGTGCTGGCGTTCAACTGGTACCAGGAAAGGCAGTTCCGCCGCGGTGCCGAGCAAACCTTTGCCGGCGGGCATGACGACATCCTTTACGAGCGCGGAGCCACAGTGGCGGCCGCCGCGGTGCCGCCGCCGGATCCGCTCGAGGGAGTGCGCATCGAGCCGCGCATCACGCCGCAGATGAATGCGCCCGGCGAGGACGGGCCTGCCGGCGGATTGCCATTGCAGCCAGGCCTGCCGCAACCCGAAATCGATTACATCGTCGAAATTCGCGCCGGCGAAATTATTCCTGCCGAACAGCTTACGCAATTGCGCCGGACGCTGGCCACTCTGGGCCGGATCATCAACTTCAGCGGATTCGATTTCCGTTCGAAGTCCTGGCAGCCGTTGGCATTGGAGGGCGCGCGCTACACCTCGGTGCGCGCGGCCCTGCAACTTGTCGACCGCTCCGGGCCGGTCAACGGCGAACATCTGCAACGATTCGGCAATGCCGTCAGGGCGGCGGCCCGCGAAATGGCGGCGATAGCCGAGCTGCCCGAGTTCGCGCCGGCTCTCGAGCAGGCCACCAACCTCGACCGGTTGTGCGCGGATGTCGACGTGATGGTCGGGATTAATGTTGTGGCACGCACCGGGCAGGTGTTTCACGGCACCAAAATCCGCACCTTGGCCGAGGCGGCCGGGTTGCAGCTGCAGCCGGACGGAGTGTTTCATTGCCTGGACGACTGGGGCGGCGCGCTGTTCTCGCTCGACAAGATCGGCAGCCCGACCACGCCGGACATCACCTTCCTGCTCGACGTGCCGCGGGTGTCCGATGGCCTGCGCGCGTTCGACCGCATGGTGGCGATGAGCCGCAGTTTCGCCGACTCGCTTGACGGCATGCTCGCCGACGACAACCGCGTGCCACTCGACGACGCCGGGCTGGACAAGATACGCGCCCAGCTACGCGCCATCTATGGCGCCATGGAACAGCACGGCATCCATGCCGGCGGACCGCTGGCGCTGCGCCTGTTCTCCTGATGGCAGTACGCGCCGATATCGCCGCACGCGCCGCAAAGCTGCGGCGCGAAATCGACCGCGCCAACTACAACTACTACGTCAAGGACACGCCGACGCTAACGGACGCGGAATACGACCGGCTGTTCCGCGAACTGCAAGCACTCGAAGAACAGGATCCCGGGTTGGCGACGCCGGATTCCCCTACCCGGCGCATTGGCGCAATGCCGGCCGAGGCATTCGCGCAAGTCACGCATCCGACGCCCATGCTGTCGCTTAACAATGCGTTCAGCGAGGCCGAAGTCGAGGCTTTCGACCGGCGCGTGCGCGAAGGCCTCGGAGTTGCCGGGCCGATCGAATACGCCGCGGAGCCCAAGTTCGACGGTCTTGCCGTCAGTCTCACCTACGACAAGGGCGTTTTCGCCCTGGGCGCGACCCGGGGTGATGGCTTTACCGGCGAGAATGTCAGCGCCAATCTGCGTACGCTGCGTTCCATCCCGTTGCGGCTCGAAGGCCGCAACCTGCCGGATCTTCTCGAAGTGCGCGGCGAAGTGTTGATGCTCAAGCGCGACTTTCAGACCTTGAATCGCGAGCAGCAAGAAAGGGGCGAGAAGGAGTTTGCCAATCCGCGCAACGCGGCGGCCGGATCGCTGCGACAACTCGATTCGCGAATCACCGCGGTCCGGCGCCTTGCTTTTTTCGCCTACGGTCTGGGCCGCGTGGGCGGCGGAAATATCCCGACGGATCGCCACAGCCATCAAATCGACCACCTCGAATCGCTGCATTTCCCGGTCGCAAGGGAGCGCAGCGTGGTCAAAGGCGTGGAGGGTCTTGTGGATTTTTACCGCGGTATCGGTAATCGTCGCGACACGCTGCCTTTCGAGATCGACGGCGTGGTTTACAAGGTGGACGACCTCGAATTCCAGGCCCGGCTGGGCTTCGTTTCGCGCGCGCCACGCTTCGCGGTCGCGCACAAGTATCCGGCGCAGGAAGAGGTCACGCAGGTCCTCGGCATCGACGTGCAGGTCGGCCGTACCGGCGCGCTGACGCCGGTTGCAAGGCTTGCGCCCGTTTTCGTCGGAGGCGTCACCGTGACCAATGCCACGCTTCACAACGAAGACGAGGTCAGGCGCAAGGACGTGCGCATTGGCGACTACGTCATCGTGCGCCGCGCCGGCGATGTCATCCCGGAAGTGGTCGGCGTGGTAAAGGAGCGCCGTCCGGCCGGCGTGCGGCCGTTCCGCATGCCCTCCAAGTGTCCGGTGTGCGGGTCAAACGTCGAGCGGCCGGAGGACGAGGCGGTGGCCCGCTGCACCGCCGGGTTGTATTGCCCGGCGCAGTGCAAACAGGCGCTGCTGCATTTTGCCGGGCGCCGTGCGATCGATATCGAAGGCCTGGGCGAGAAACTGGTCGATCAACTGGTGGACCAGGGCCTGGTGAAAACACCTGCCGATCTCTATCGAATTGATTTGGACAACCTGGCAAACCTGGAACGCATGGCTGAAAAATCCGCCACCAACGTTCTGGATGCGATCGAGAAGAGCAAGAACACGACGCTGGCGCGCTTCATCTATGCGCTCGGCATCCGCAACGTCGGCGAAGCGACCGCCCGGGACCTGGCTCGCCATTTCGGCAAACTGGAGCCGCTGATGCAGGCAGGCGAGGTTGAACTGCAGCAGGTACCCGATGTCGGCCCGGTGGTGGCGCGCAGCATCGCCCGGTTCTTCGGCGAACGTCATAACCGCGAAGTGGTCGCGCAGATGCGCAGCCTCGGCGTGACCTGGCCGGAATCACCCGTCACCAGACCGCCGCTTCCGCCGCTCGCCGGAAAAACCTTCGTGTTGACCGGTACCTTGTCCCATTTCTCGCGCGACCAGGCCAAAGAGCGCATCGAAGCGAAGGGCGGCAAGGTCTCCGGAAGCGTATCGAAGAAGACCAATTACGTCGTTTCCGGGGCGGAACCGGGAAGCAAGCACGACAAGGCGCTGGAACTCGGTATTGCTGTGCTCGACGAGCAGGGGTTGCTAGAATTGCTCGGCCGGAACAACTGAGCAACGCGGAGCCTGCATTGAACATGATCACCAAAGCCGTCTTCCCGGTCGCCGGAATGGGCACGCGCTTTCTCCCTGCGACCAAGGCGAGCTCGAAGGAAATGCTGCCGGTGGTCGACAAGCCGCTGATCCAGTACGCCGTGGAGGAGGCGGTCGCCGCCGGCATCACCCAGATGGTGTTCATCACCGGACGCAACAAACGCGCCATCGAGGACCATTTCGACAAGGCCTACGAGCTGGAGACCGAACTGCTGGCGCGCGGCAAGCTGAAGATGCTCGAGCAGGTGCAGAACATCGTGCCCAAGCACGTCAGTTGCATTTATGTGCGCCAGACCGAGGCGCTCGGTCTCGGCCATGCGATCCTGTGCGCCCGGCCGGTGGTCGGAGATGCACCGTTCGCGGTGATCCTTGCCGATGATCTGATCGACGGCAATCCACCGGTAATGAAGCAGATGGTGGATGTCTACGCGAGAGAGCGCTGCTCGCTGCTGGCGGTGCAGACGGTGGCGCGCGAGGAGACCTCGAGCTACGGCATCGTCAAGACCGAGCCGGGGGAACGCGGCATGCACCGCATCACCGGAGTCGTCGAGAAGCCGCAGCCGGAGCACGCGCCTTCCAATCTGGCGGTGGTTGGGCGCTATGTACTGACTCCCGAGATCTTCGATCATCTCGAAAAGGTCAAACCGGGGGCGAGCGGCGAGATCCAGCTCACCGACGGCATTGCCGGGCTCCTCAACGAACATCGCGCGCTTGCCTACGAGTTCCAGGGCGTGCGCCACGACTGCGGGTCCAAACTCGGCTACCTGCAGGCGAACGTGCTTTACGCGCTGCGCCATCCCGAGATCGGCAACGATTTTTCCGCTTTTCTGGATTCGTTGCGTCCCAAATCGAACAAGCCAAGGTCCAATGCTGGATAAGAACCGGGCCTGGCAGGTGCTGCGCGAGGCTGATCTGGTGTGTTCCGAACAGGAAGTAGGCCGTGCGGTCGAACGCGTCGCGGCAGAAGTTACCGCCATGCTTGCCGATGCCAATCCGCTGGTCCTGTCGGTCATGGGCGGAGCCGTGGTGTTCACCGGCCGACTGCTGCCCTTGCTGCATTTCCCGCTGGAGCTCGATTATCTGCACGTCACACGCTACGACGGCAGGACCCGCGGCTCGGAAGTGAGATGGAAAGCCGGGCCGCGCACCGATATTCGCGGCCGCACGCTGCTTGTGGTGGATGACATCCTCGACGAAGGCGACACGCTGGCCGCGGTGCGGGAGAGATTGCTGGCCGACGGCGCGGCTGCATTTTTCAGCGCGGTGTTCGCGGACAAGGATATCGGCCGCGCCAAGCCGATCCGGGCCGATTTTGTCGGCGTGCGCGTGCCCGACCGCTACGTTTTCGGATTCGGCATGGACATCAACGAATACTGGCGCAATCTTCCCGCAATCTACGCATTGAAGTCCTGAAACAGAAATCATGCTCGGCATAATCGGCGGCACCGGCCTTACCCAACTCGCCAATCTGGAGATCGCGCGGCGCCAGGTGGTGCGCACCCCCTACGGCGAGCCGTCGGGCGCGCTGACTTTCGGCAGACTCGGCGGCCGCGAAGTCGTTTTCCTGGCCCGTCACGGCTACGGGCACACCATTCCCCCGCATGCGGTGAACTACCGGGCCAATATCTGGGCGCTGCATTCGCAACAGGTTTCGCGGCTGGTCTCGGTCGCGTCGGTCGGCGGCATCCGGACCGACCTGAAGCCGGGGACGCTGGCGATCCCCGGCCAGATCGTCGATTACACCTACGGGCGCAAGCACACTTTCTTCGACGGCCCGGACCAACCGGTCACGCATGTGGATTTCACCCGTCCTTACTGCGACAAGCTGCGCGGCCAGTTGCTGATTGCGGCAAGGCAGGCGAAGCAGGCAATCGTGGACGGCGGCACCTATGCCGCTACCCAGGGCCCGCGCCTGGAATCTGCCGCCGAGATCGACCGGCTCGAGCGCGACGGCGCCGACATGGTGGGAATGACCGGCATGCCGGAAGCCGCGCTCGCGCGCGAGCTCGGCCTGCGCTATGCCACCGTCGCGGTGGTGGTGAACCATGCGGCTGGGCGCGGCGACAGCGCCGATGCGATACATCTGGAGCAGATCAATGCGGTAATCAAGACCACCATGGTGAAGGTGCGGACACTGCTGGAAAAACTGATGGAAGGCGATGATTAGGCCGGTATTGAGGATGGGCGACCCGCGCTTGCTGGAACGCGCAGCTCCGGTGTCCGAGTTCGATACCCCCGAGCTGCATGAGCTGATCGAGGACATGGAAGACACCATGCGGGCGAAGAATGGCGCGGGCATCGCCGCGCCGCAG
>CAYNFN010000266.1:0-5528 GCA_964396485.1 uncultured Alcaligenaceae bacterium | reverse complement strand
GATACCCACTGCAAACCGCGGATGCGCTCGTGAAGCACCGGCCAGGCGAACACCAGCACCCAGAACGGCATGGTGAAAACCAGCACCGAGGTCTTGCCGGGACCGCCTTCCGACAGCGCCCAGGTGTTGAGGATGATGAAGGCGAAAGTCTGGGTCAGCCCGATGAGAATGAGCGCCGGCCAGTGCTGCGGCCTGAGCGAAGATCGCGTCCACAGCAGACCGATGAACAGCGTCAGTACGCCAAGCTCAACGCGAATTGCGGCGAAGTCCAGCGGACTGGCGTAAAACAGGCCGAGCTTGGAGGTGATCCAGCTGTAACCCCACAGGATCACCAGCAGGATCATAGCGATCGCCGCCCTGCGGGTTTCGCGTGCGCCGGTCATTCGGCGCCCGCGAGTTCCGGATTCAGATTTCCGTCCAACGCGGTACGCTGATCGAAGACAAAGCAACGTCCCTTGAAATGCGCGTCGCCGCAATCCGCGAAGTACTGCAGGATGCCGCCTTCAAGCTGGAAGACGCTGCGAAATCCCTTTTGAATGAGCATCGGCGCGGCCTTCTCGCAGCGGATGCCGCCGGTGCAAAAGGCAACGATGGTCTTGCCCTTGAGCGATTCATCGAGCTGGTCTGCCGCGCGCGGGAACTCCCCGAATGACTTCAGATGCAGGTGAACCGCATCGCGGAACGTGCCGGTTTCCACTTCGAACGCATTGCGGGTGTCGAGCAGGACCACGTCGCGCCCCTCGTTCAGCCAGCGCTTGAGCTCGGCCGGCGTTACGGACGGCGCGCGTTGTGCCGCCGGGGCGAGGCCGGGCACGCGCAGGGTGATGATTTCCTTCTTGATCTTGACCAGCATGTGTTTGAAAGGCTGGTATGAGGAAACGCTTTCCTTGAAGCGCAGGCCGGCGAGGCGGGAATCGGCATGCACGAAAGCCTTGAAGCGGGTCACCGCAAGCCCGGAGCCGGAGACAAATATGTTGATGCCTTCAGGGCTTGCCAGGATCGTGCCCTTGAGCCCGATTTCCACGCAGAACTGCCTGAGGCCCGCCTTGAGTTCGGGCAGACGTTCGAGCGGCACGAACTTGTAGCCGGCGAGATTGATGAAGCGCATGGTAGGGGTGGCGGTGCAGGAAGGAACGGCCGACATTCTACCAATCAAAAGCAAGTCTTCACTGCAAAGGCGCACTAAACCTCACCGCAAAGACGCAAAGGCGCGAAGGAAACGCAAAGGAAAACAAAGCAATTTGTGGTGAAAATGCAAGATAAGAAGTGGATCGTCGAGTTACCGCAATTTTTAGATCGGGTGGCGGCAGCCCGGAGTTCTCCCGCATTTTGTTACGTACGTTTGATTTTCTCTGCGTTTCCTTTGCGCCTTTGCGTCTTTGCGGTGAGGCCTTTCGGGTTTCAGGCGTAAAATAACTTTCATGCAACCGAAGTTCATCCACCTGCGCCTGCACAGCGAATATTCGATCGTTGACGCCATAACCCGGCTTGACGGCGCAGTGGCGGCAGCACAGGCGGACGCGATGCCGGCGCTGGCGTTGACCGACCTCTCCAACGTCTTCGGCATGGTGAAGTTCTACCAGACCGCACGCAGCCAGGGACTTAAGCCGATCATCGGCAGCGACGTCTGGATCAGCAATGACGCCGACCGCGACAAGCCTTTCAGGGCGTTGCTGCTGTGCGCCTCTTCCGCGGGCTACTTGCATTTGTGCGACTGGCTGACGCGCGCCTACCGCAACAATCAGCACCGCGGCCGCGCGGAAATCCATAAGAAGTGGCTCAGCGAGACCGGCACTGAAGGATTGATTGCGCTGTCGGGCGCGCACCTCGGCGATATCGGCCATGCGCTTCTTGCCGATAAACCGCAGCAGGCGCAGAAGCTGGCAACGGAATGGGTACGGCTTTTCCCGCAGCGCTTCTATGTCGAGTTGCAGCGCGCCGGCCATCCCCATGCCGAGCACTACGTCAAGCGCGCGGTTCGGCTTGCTTCCGGCCTGAAACTGCCGGTAGTGGCGACGCATCCGGTGCAGTTTCTAAAGCGCGAGGATTTTGTCGCCCATGAAGCGCGGGTGTGCATTGCCGAGGGTTATGTCCTTTCCGACCAGCGCCGCCCGCGCCACTTCACCGAGGAACAGTACTTCAAGACCCAGGCCGAAATGGCGGAACTCTTCGCCGACCTGCCGCAGGCGCTGGATAACTCGGTGGAGATTGCCCGCCGCTGCAATTTCGCGCTCGATCTCGGCAAGTCGAGGCTGCCGCTGTTTCCCACTCCCGAGGGGGTCAGTCTCGAGCAGTATCTGCATAAGCGCTCGGTCGCCGGTCTGGAACTGCGCATGCAGGTACTCTACCCCGAGCCCGCCGCGCGCGCCGAGCACATGCCGCGTTACCGTGAGCGTCTCGAGTTCGAGATCAAGACCATCGTGCAGATGGGCTTCCCGGGTTATTTTCTTATCGTCGCCGATTTCATCAACTGGGCCAAGGCGAACGGCGTTCCGGTGGGGCCGGGCCGGGGTTCCGGCGCAGGTTCGCTGGTCGCGTATTCGCTGGGCATCACCGACCTCGATCCGCTGCGCTACGACCTGCTGTTCGAACGCTTCCTCAACCCTGAGCGGGTGTCCATGCCGGACTTCGACGTGGATTTCTGCCAGGACGGGCGCGACCGCGTGATCGAGTACGTCCGCCACAAGTACGGCGAGGAGTCGGTGTCGCAGATCGTGACCTTCGGCACCATGGCGGCGAAGGCGGTGGTGCGCGACGTGGGCCGCGTCATGGAATGGAACTACAGCCGCACCGACGAACTCGCCAAGCTGATCCCGTTCCAGCCGGGCAAGCTCATCACGCTCAAGGACGCGCGCGAGATGGAGCCGCGGCTGAAGGAGCGCGAGGAATCGGAAGAGGAAACGCGCGAGCTGCTGGCGCTCGCGGAACAGCTCGAAGGCTTGACTCGCAACGTCGGCATGCATGCCGGCGGCGTGCTGATCGCGCCCGGCAAGCTCACCGACTTTTGCCCGCTATACACGGCTTCCGGTTCGGACAGCGCGGTGTCGCAGCTCGACAAGGACGACGTGGAAGCGATCGGACTGGTGAAGTTCGACTTCCTCGGCCTGACCACGCTGACAATCCTCGACTGGACGCTTCGTTTCATCAAGCGCCTCGATCCCGATTCGCGGATCAGGCTCGAGCAGCTTCCGCTCGACGATCCGGCTGCGTTCAAGGTGTTTGCCGGCGCCAATACCACGGCGGTGTTCCAGTTTGAATCGCGCGGCATGCGTGAGCTGCTGAAACAGGCCAGGCCCGACCGCTTCGAAGACATCATCGCGCTGGTCGCGCTGTTCCGCCCCGGTCCGATGGAACTCATCCCCGATTTCGTCAAGCGCAAGCAGGGCCGGGAGGGCGTCGGGTATCTCGACAAGCGCCTGGAGCCGATCCTGTCGCCGACCTACGGGATCATGGTGTACCAGGAACAAGTGATGCAGATCGCCCAGGTGATCGGCGGATACAGCCTCGGTGCCGCCGACCTGCTGCGCCGCGCGATGGGCAAGAAGAAGCCCGAGGAAATGGCGCAGCATCGCGACATTTTCAAGGCCGGCGCGATGAAAAACGGCGTGTCCGAACACCGCGCGGAGCAGTTGTTCGACCTGATGGAGAAGTTCGCCGGCTACGGCTTCAACAAGTCGCACGCCGCGGCCTACGCGCTGGTCGCCTACCAGACTGCGTATTTCAAGGCGCATCACGCGGCAGCGTTCATGGGCGCCAACATGTCGGCGGTCATGGACGATACCGACAAGGTGCAGCAGTTCTGCGAGGATACGATCGCCAACGGCCTGGAAGTGCTGCCACCGGATATTCACGCAGCCGAGTACCGCTTCGTGCCGGTGGATGCGAAGCGCATCCGCTACGGGCTCGGGGCGGTGAAAGGGACCGGAGAATCGGCGATCGCCCACATCATCGAGGCGCGCGAGCGGGCGGGGCCGTTCAAGGACCTGTTCGATTTCTGCCGTAGGGTGGACAAGCGTGTCGTCAATCGGCGGGTGATCGAATCGCTGGTGCGTGCCGGCGCATTCGACTCCATCCACGATCATCGCGCCAGCCTGATGGCCTCTGTCGGCATCGCCATGGAGGCGGCCGAGCAGGAGAACCGGGCCGCCTCGCAGAACAGCCTGTTCGGCGATGCGTCGGCAACGGTCGAAGGGCCGAGGCTGGTCAAAGCGGCGCGCTGGGACGCGAAAGAACAATTGCTGAACGAGAAACTCGCGCTCGGCTATTACTTCAGCGGCCACCCTTTCCAGAGTTACGCCTCGGAAGTGGAGGCCTTTGCAAGGACGCGGCTCGCCAATATCCAGCCGCAGGGACAGCCCGTTATCGTCGCGGGCGTCATCTACAGCATTCGGCAGCAGCAGACCCGGCGCGGGCGCATGGCGGTGGTCGTGCTCGACGACGGCACGGCGCGCGTGGAGCTCACGGTATTCAACGAGCTGTTCGAGAGCCATCGCAACTGGCTCAAGGAAGATCAGTTGCTGATCGTCGAGGGCAAGGCAAGCTTCGACAATTTCACCCAGGGCCTGCGGCTAACCGCGGACGGGCTCTACGACCTCGCTGCCGCACGCAGCCGCTTCGCGCGCAAGGTGCGGCTGCACTGCAACGGCCAGTCGAGTGGCAGCAAACTCAAGGAACTACTGGCGCCCTATCGTAACGGCGGGGATGGCGGTTGCCCGGTCTCGGTGGTGTACAGCAACAACGATGCGGTCGCCGAAATCGAACTGGGCGACGCGTGGCGGGTGAAACTGGATGACGGGCTGATCAACTCGCTCGGCAACTGGATCGAGCCGAAGAACGTCCAGATCGTTTACCTCTAAGCTCGGAAAAAAGAGGAACGCTCACCACGAAGCCACGAAGAACACGAAGAAGGGCGAAAAAAGGAAATTGGTCAAACTGACTTTTTGGGTTGCCGTGAATTTTGAATGCGGAGATGTTGATCTCAGATGGCCGGGGAATTCGGAAAGTGTGTCCGGCCAAAAATCGATGTCTTGTCGTTCACTTCGAAAGTCTTTCTTCGTGTTCTTCGTGTCTTCGTGGTAAGTATTTGACTTGTTGTTCTACCCCGTCGGGCGCTTGTCGAAGATCTGGAAGTCCCCCTCACTCTCGGCCGATTCAACGTCCACGCTGTCCACCCGCGCCGTCGTCGGACCCTGGCGGGCCCACTCGACGATGGAGTCGATGGCGAAGGCCTCGCCCTGCACCACCGCCTCGACGGTTCCGTCAAGGCGATTGCGTACCCACCCGGTCACCTTGAGCTGGTCTGCGCGCTGGCGCAGGGCTTCGCGCAGGTTCACGCCCTGGACCTGGCCACGGATGCGAAGTCGGCGGGTGATTTTCATGGGATGCTTTTACTTTACGCGCATGCCCGGCTGCGCGCCATCGTCGGGCGAGAGCAGGAAAATGCCCGGCCCGTCGCCGCTGGCGGCCAGTACCATGCCCTGGGATTCACCGAAGCGCATCTTGCGGGGCTGCAGGTTGGCGACCATCAC
>CAYNFN010000265.1:0-10090 GCA_964396485.1 uncultured Alcaligenaceae bacterium | reverse complement strand
TTCTATCACGAGATGTCGGAAGCCGGCGTCATCAAACTGGACAACCTGTCGGAGTCCAAAGTGGCAATGGTGTTCGGCCAGATGAACGAGCCGCCGGGCAACCGCCTGCGGGTGGGGCTGACCGGCCTGACCATGGCCGAGAAGTTCCGCGACGAGGGCCGGGACATTCTGTTCTTCGTCGACAACATCTATCGCTACACGCTCGCCGGTGTGGAAGTGTCGGCTCTGCTGGGCCGGATGCCTTCCGCCGTGGGCTATCAACCCACGCTGGCGGAGGAAATGGGCAGGCTTCAGGAGCGCATCGTCTCCACCAAGACCGGTTCGATTACCTCGGTGCAAGCGATCTACGTACCGGCGGACGATTTGACCGACCCGTCGCCTGCGACCACGTTCGGCCACCTGGATGCGACGGTGGTGTTGTCGCGCGATATCGCATCGCTGGGCATTTATCCGGCGGTGGACCCGCTGGATTCGACTTCGCGCCAGGTCGATCCGAACGTCATCGGCGAAGAGCATTACTCGACAACCCGGGCGGTACAGGCGACGCTGCAGCGCTATAAGGAACTGCGCGACATTATCGCGATTCTCGGCATGGACGAACTTTCGCCCGAGGACAAGCTGGCGGTGTCGCGCGCGCGCAAGATCCAGCGCTTCCTGTCCCAGCCGTTCCACGTCGCGGAGGTATTCACCGGCTCTCCTGGAAAGTTCGTTCCGCTCAAGGAGACCATCAAGGGGTTCAGAATGATCGTCAACGGCGAATGCGACAGCCTGCCCGAGCAGGCGTTCTACATGGTCGGCGGCATCGAGGAAGCGTTCGAGAAAGCGAAGACGTTGCAGTGATTAAGCGAACAGTGATTCAGTGATTCAGTGATTCAGTGATTAAGTGATTAAGTGATTAAGTGATTAAGTGATTAAGTGATTCAGTGATTCAGTGATTCAGTGATTCAGTGATTCAGTGATTCAGTGATTCAGTGATTCAGTGACTCAGTAACTCAATCACCCAATCACCCAATCACCCAATCACCCAATCACCCAATCACCCAATCACCCAATCACTCGGGACTAAAATGGCCAACACGATGCACATAGATGTGGTGAGCGCGGAGGAGTCGATCTTCTCCGGCGAGGCGGAGTTCGTGGTCCTGCCCGGAGAGGCGGGCGAACTCGGCATCTATCCGCGGCATACTCCGCTGATAACCCGCATCAGGCCGGGCGCGGTGCGCATCAGGCCGGCGGGAGGCGGCGAGGAAAATCTGATCTTCGTCGCCGGCGGGATTCTGGAAGTCCAGCCGGCGCTGGTGACCGTGTTGGCCGACACCGCGATCCGCGGCCGGGATCTCGACGAAGCAAAGGCGCTGGAGGCGCAGAAGCGCGCCGAGGAGGCGCTGCGCAGCGCCAAGGACAAGCAGGAAATCGCAGTCGTCGAAGGCGAACTCGCCATGCTCGCCGCGCAACTGGCCGCGATCCGCAGGCTGCGCAAGAAGTAAACCGGTCACCGCGGGGCGTTCTCGTCCTGATACCGGGGACACTGCATCCCGTTGCACTCCGTATGGTTGCGAGCGGACGAGTCCGTCGATGATGGCTTTCGGAACCGATGAGGCAAACGACAGTTCCAGTCTCTTGCCTTCAGGCGACCGGCTGCCGCAAATGGCACGCTACCCACTGCCCCGGAGAAATCTCCTGCAACGGCGGCTCCTCGCGCTTGCAGCGTTCCTCGACATAGGGGCAGCGCGTGTGGAAGCGGCAACCTGACGGCGGATCGATCGGGCTCGGCACGTCGCCCGCGAGCAGGCGTCGCCGCTTGCTCATCGTCGGGTTCGGCACTGGTACGGCTTCCAGCAGCGCCTCGGTATACGGATGCTGCGGACGCGTAAAAATTGCCCTCTTCGGCGCGATCTCGACGATCTTGCCGAGGTACATCACCGCCACACGATGGCTGATGTGCTCGACCACGGCGAGATCGTGCGCGACGAACAGATACGAGAGGCTGAACTCCGCCTGCAGGTCCATGAGCAGATTGATCACCTGCGCCTGCACGGACACGTCGAGCGCCGATACCGGTTCGTCGCACACGATCAGGCGCGGCCGCACCGACAGCGCCCGCGCGATGCCGAGCCGCTGGCGTTGTCCGCCCGAGAACTCGTACGGATACTTCACCATCTGGTCGGCCCGCAGGCCCACGCGCTCGAATAGCTGGGCCGCGCGCAGCCGCACCTCGGTCGCCGGCAGTGACTCGTAGTTGCGGATCGGCTCGGAGACGATGTCGACCGCGCGCATGCGCGGATTGAGCGACGAGTAGGGATCCTGGAACACGGCCTGGAGCTCGCGCCGCACCGGCCGCATATTGGCGCGGTTGAGCTGATCGATGCGCCGGCCGCGCCAGAGGACCTGACCCTCGGTCGGGTCCTGCAGCCGCAGGATCAGCTTGCCGGTGGTGGACTTGCCGCAACCGGATTCACCGACCAGCCCGAGCGTCTCGCCGTCGCGCACCCAGAAGCTCACGCCGTCGACTGCGTGCACCTTCGCGCGGCGCGCGAGCAACCCCGTCTTCGCCGGGAAAAACTTGCGTAACCCCCGGACTTCGAGCAGCACATCGCCGGGGGCTGTCATTGGACGGGATTCCAGCAGGCCGCCCAATGGCCCGGACCGTGGACGCTTAGCGGTGGCACTTCCTGCAAACAACGCGCGACCGCATTCGGGCAGCGCGGCGCGAAAAGACAGCCCGGCTGCTCGTCCTTCAGCGACGGCACCATCCCAGGGATTTCAACCAAGCGCCTGCCGTCCTCTCCGCGCACCGAGTCACCGAGATGGGGCATGGAACCGAGGAGGCCGCGTGTGTACGGGTGGCGCGGCCGCACGAAGAGCTCCTCAACCGGTGCCTCCTCGACCTTGCGTCCCGCATACATCACCACGACGCGCTGCGCCATCTCGGCAACGACGCCCAGATCGTGCGTAATCAGAATGATCGACGCGCCGGTCTCGCGCGCGAGCTCGCGCATCAGCTCCAGGATCTGCGCCTGGATCGTGACGTCGAGCGCCGTAGTGGGCTCGTCGGCAATCAGCAATCGCGGACCACAGGCCAGCGCCATCGCAATCATCACGCGTTGCCGCATGCCGCCCGACAGCTCGTGCGGATATTGGCGTACGCGCCGCTCGGGTTCGGGCATGCGCACCTTACGCAGCATCTCGACGGCTTTCGCCATTGCATCGCGCTGCGAGAGGCCGCGGTGCAGGACCAGGCTTTCGGCGATCTGCCGGCCTACGGTCAGGGCGGGATTGAGCGAAGTCATCGGCTCCTGGAAGATCATCGAGATGGCATCACCGCGCACCGCCCGCATCTCGTCCTCGCTCAGAGCAAGCAGATCGCGGCCTTCGAAGACCACTCGCCCGGCGACGATGCGGCCTGGCGGCGAGGCGATCAGCCGCAGGATGGAAAGCGATGTGACGCTTTTGCCGCAGCCCGACTCGCCCACCACCGCGAGCGTCTCGCGCGGCGCAACCGAGAACGACACGCCGTCCACCGCGCGCACGATGCCGTCGCGCGTGAGGAAGTGGGTCTGGAGACCGTCGACCTCGAGCAGAGCGGACACGCGACTACATCCGACGCGCGAGCCGCGGGTCGAGCGCGTCGCGCAGGCCGTCGCCGAGCAGATTCACCGCGAGCACGGTCAGCGACAGGAAAATGCCAGGAAACAGGATCAAGTAGCCGGCAATCTGGAACAGACTCCTCGCCTCGGCCATGATGTTGCCCCAGCTCGGGACGTTCGGCGGCGTGCCGGCGCCGATGAACGAGAGAATGGCCTCGGTGATCATCGCCGAGGCGCAGATGTAGGTGCCCTGCACCAGCAGCGGCGCCACGGTGTTGGGCAGGATATGGCGCAGCAGAATGAGCGGCAGATTGGTGCCCGCGGCGATCGCGGCCTCCACATACGGCTGCTCGCGCAGGCTCAGCACCAGGCTTCGCACCAGCCGCACGACGCGCGGCACTTCGGCGAGCGTGATGGCGAGGATGACGTTGCCAACACTTGCCTTCGTCAGCGCCATCAGCGCAATAGCGAGCAGCACCGAGGGAATCGACATCAGGCCATCCATCACGCGCATGACGATGGCGTCGAGCCAGCGGATGAAGCCAGTGACGAGCCCGATCGCCAACCCGACGGCGATCGACAGCGCCGCGACCGCAATCCCGACCGTGAGCGAGATGCGCGAACCGTAGATCACCCGGCTGTACACGTCACGCCCGAGCATGTCGGTGCCGAACCAGTAGTCGCCCGAGGGCGGCTTGAGACGATTGATCGGCGAGAGCGCCTGCGGGTCCACGGTTCCCAGCCATGGCGCCAGCACCGCGATCAGCACCATCACGGCGAGCACCACCCCGCCAACGATGGCGGTGGGATGGCGGCGGAACGCGTCACCGAACCACTGCCAGGTCGGTGATGCGGATTTCGGCGCGGTGAGAACTGCGGTGGTCATATCAGTAGCGGATGCGTGGGTCGAACAACCGGTAAGAAAGATCGACCAACAGGTTGATCAGCACGTAAACACCGGAGAACAGCAGGATCACGCCCTGAATGATCGGATAATCACGCCGCAAAATCGCATCGACCGTAAGCCTGCCGATGCCGGGAATCGCGAACACCGTCTCGGTGACGATCGCGCCGCTGATCAGCAATGCGATGCCGATACCGATCACCGTAATGATGGGGACGCCGGCGTTCTTAAGCGCATGGCGCGTGAGCACCGCGCGCGGCGCGAGCCCCTTCGCGTTTGCAGTGCGGATGTAGTCCTGCGCCAGCACGTCGAGCATGGCCGCTCGCGTAATGCGCGCGATGAACGCCATGTAGACCGTGCCCAGCGCAATGCTCGGCAGAATCAGATGCGACAGCCAGGGCCAGAGGCCTTCGCGGAGTGGTCGGTAGCCCTGCACCGGCAGCCATTCGAGGCGGATCGAGAACAGGCCGATCAGCAGATAGGCCAGCACGAACACCGGCACCGAGAACGCAAGTACCGAGAAGCCCATCACGAGCCGGTCGGTCCAGGTGCCGGCCTTCGCCGCGGCTACCACTCCGACAGGCACCGCGATCAGCACCGCGACGACGAGCGTCAGCAGCGTCAGCGACACGGTCGGCTCCACGCGCTGCCCGATTAGCGTGGTGACCGGCAGATTGGTGAAGATCGAGGTGCCGAGGTCGCCGTGCAGCAGCCGCCCGACCCAGCCGCCGAACTGGACCAGGAACGGCTTATCCAGACCCAGCTTCGCGCGGATGCGCTGGATGTCGTCGGCGGTCGCAACGTCGCCGGCGATGACTGCGGCCGGATCGCCCGGAGTCAGGAACAGCAGCGAGAACACGAACAGCGCGACCACCGCCATGACGATCAGCGTCGCGCCGAGCCGGCGAAGAACATAGACGATCATGTGGCGCTCCGGGCGGCCGGCACCCTCACTTCTTCTCGACGTTCCAGAGGAAAGTCACGGGAGCGATGATCATACCGGACAGGTTCGATCGGTAGGCCGCGGGCAGGATGAACTGCGCGGTTGTGATGTACGGCACGTACTTGAAGGCGGCGAGCTGCACTGCATCGGAGGCCTTTTTGCCCGACGCGGTGTCGGTCGTGTTGAACCAGGCCTGGCGCAGCTCCTCGACCTTCGGGTCGGCAGGCCAGCCGAACCATGACTTTTCGCCCAGATTGGCCATCGCCATGTTGGCCGGCGAGAGCATGTCCGGCCCGACCAGCCACGTATGGAAGATCGACCAGCCGCCTTTTTCGACCGGCTCCTTCGAAGTGCGGCGCGTGATCAGAGTGCCCCAATCGCCGGCTTGCAGCTCGACGTTGAGTCCGAGCTTGCGCAACAGCTCGGCGGTGATCAGCGACTGCGCGTGCACGATAGGCTGGTCGGTGGCCGAAATGATCACGATCTTCTCGCCCTTGTAGCCCGACTCCCGGATCAGCCGCTTGGCTTTGTCGAAGTCGCGCTTGCCTTTGAGCGGCTCGGCGCCGATCTCGGAAGACAACGGTGTTCCGCACGTGTAGAACGAGTAGCACGGATGGCCGTTCGCCTCGCTGCCCGCGATGCCCATCACGTAGTCCTTCTGGTTGACGACGTAGAGCAGCGCCTCGCGCAGCCTCTGGTTGCTGAATGGCGGTTGCAGAAAGTTGAAGCGCATAACGCTGAGCGAGCCGAGCGGGTCGATGTTTTCGACGCGTAGGTCTTTGTTCCTGCGAAGCAGCGGGATCAGATCGGGCGGCAGCTGCTCCCACCAGTCGGCCTCGCCGGCGTTCAGCGCGGCGGCGGCAGTTGCGGAGTCCGGGATGTAGATCCACTCGACCCGGTTCACCTTTACCACTTTGCCGCCGGCGGCCCAGGACGGTACCTCCTTGCGCGGCACGTAGTCCGTATTCTTGACGTAGACCACCTTGCTGCCGGGCACCCACTCTTCCTTCACGAATTTGAACGGGCCCGAGCCGATTGTCTCGGTGATGTTCTGAAACGGATCGGTCTTGGCGATGCGCTCCGGCATGATGAACGGCACGTTCGACGACAGCTTGCCCAGGGCATCCAGGGTGAGCAGGAACGGCTTCTTGAGCTTGAGCTTGAAGGTCTTGTCATTGACCGCCGTCCACGACTCGGTCGACTGCGCGAGCCTCTGGCCGAGCGAATCGCGCTTACCCCAGCGTTCGATCGACGCGATGCAATCGGCGGAGCGCACCGGCTGGCCGTCGTGGAATTTGAGCCCGTCGCGCAGCGTGAAGGTGTAGGTGAGCTTGTCGCGCGAGAGTTCCCACTTGTCCACCATCTGCGGCTGGACTTGGAATTTGGCGTCGGTCGCGAACAGCGTGTCGTACACCATGTAGCCGTGGTTGCGCGTGATATACGCCGTGGTCGCGATCGGATCCAGGATGCGCAGATCGGCCTGCGGGATAAACTTCAGGACCTTTTCCTGCGCCGCAGCTGAACTCGCGGCAAACGCAAGGGCCAGCATGAACGCGCGAAACGAAGCGGAATCGACCTTCATGGCGATCTGCCGTACCAAGAACCTCTTGTCAAGCTGCGCAGGTGCACGAAGTCCACTTTAGTCCTGCGGCCGGTAGATGTATAGGCCGCGACATCGCCTGCCTCCCCGAGGGGCGCAAAGTTTTCACGAAGATTTCGGTGCGCGAGAATCTGCTGATGGGCGTCTGTCGGGACGCGGCGGGTGCGAAGGCGGAAGCGCAGCTGGCGGGCGTGTTTGAAGCCTTTCCGCGACCGAAGGAGCGCGTCCGCCAGCTTGCGGGTACCATGTCCGGCGCAGAGCAGGCAATGCTGTCGATCGGACGAGGATTGATGGCGGCGCCGAAACTGTTGATCATCGACGAACCCTCGCTGGGATTGTCGCCGCTGTACGTAAAGGCAAACTTGAACGTCATCCGTGCGATCAACGAACAGGGTGTGACCGTGCTCCTGGTGGAGCAGAATATGAAACAGACGCTGGCGATCGCGCACCGCGGCCACGTGTTGTTTCGGGGCAGGGTGGTCGCCGCCGGCGACGTGGATCAGCTTTGCGAAAACCCCGAAGTGCGCGAAGCGTACTTTGAGAGGCAATAGGCAGGAGGAGAATAGATTCGTGGCAGCGCACATCGATGCGGTCGAACTGACCAGGCAGATCGTCCGCATGAACACCATAAACCCGCCGGGCGATGAGGAGCAGTGCGCGCGGCATCTCGGCGCACTGTTGGAGAACGCCGGCTTCAAAGTGGTGTATCACCAGTTGTCGTCGAAACGCGCCAGCCTGGTCGCGACCATCGGCGGCTCCAGCGAAAAGGCGCCGCTATGCTTCACCGGCCACATCGATACCGTGCCGCTGGGTGCAGCGAAATGGAAAATGGATCCGTTCGCCGCGGACAACGACGCCGGCAAACTCTACGGACGCGGCACCAGCGACATGAAGTCGGGCGTGGCCGCAATCGTGGTGGCCTGTGTGAACCTCTCCGGCAAGCTGGAACGCTCGCCGGGTTTGGAGCTGGTAATCACCGCCGGCGAGGAAACCGGCTGCCAGGGCGCTTTTCATCTCACGCAGAAGAGCGGGGCGCTCGGGCGCGCGGGGGCGGTGGTGGTTGGCGAGCCGACGTCGAATTATCCGTTGGTCGGCCACAAGGGCGCGTACTGGCTCAACGCCCGCACCAGAGGGGTCACTGCGCATGGCTCGATGCCGGAGAAAGGCGACAACGCGGTGTTCAAGGCGGCGCGCGCGGTCGCGGTGCTGGAGAAATTCCGTTTCTCCAATCCGCCGCACCCCCTGATGGGACAGGCCACGCTCAACGTCGGCACCATCCGCGGCGGGCTCAACATCAATTCGGTGCCGGACGAAGCGGTGATCGGCATCGACATCCGAACCGTTCCCAACGTCAGGCACACCCAGCTCAAGGCCGAACTCGAACGCCAACTGGGAGCCGACGTCGAGCTCGAGACGCTGTTCGACCTGGAAAGTGTTTACACCGCACCCGAGGATCCCTGGGTACAGGAGGTGTTCGAAGTGATGCGCGTCATTCTCGGAAGCCGGCCTGAGCCGCGGGCGGCGACTTATTTCACCGATGCTGCGGTACTTAATGTTGCCTACCGCACGCCGCCAACCATCGTTCTCGGGCCCGGCGAAGCGCAGCTTGCCCACCAGACCGACGAGTACTGCGTAGTCGAGCGCGTCGCCGAAGCGGTTGCCGCATACGAGGAGATCGCGCGCCGCTGGTGCAACATCTAGCCTGGATAATTCATGAAGACGCCCCGTGTGCGGATAATCGCTGGCGTGCCGTGTCTATGGGCAAGCTTTTGCGCGGTACCGTGTGTCGCGTCGGGTTACTCGGGCGCTGGCGGCCGATTTCCGGCCATTTGCGGCATGCCCGCCTGGCCGATAGAGTGATCTATCGGCTGCGGCAGTCGAGCCGCAACTGTCTCGGAACTTGACTCGCCATCATCCCGAGTCCCTCATGAATTATCCAGGCTAGCGGGGCGTCAGGCAATTGGCAATGTCTTCCGATTCTTTCTCCGCCGGCAATCCGGCGCAGCGGGCCGCGGCGCTGCTCGACCCCGGTTCGTTCCGGGAAATCGCGCGGCAAGCGCGCGGCGCATTGACTGCGGGCACCGGCACTGTCGGCGGCACTGCCGGGCGCGAACGTGCGGATACGCCCCCGGCCGCTATGGCGCGCGTAATCGGCCGCCACGGTGCTCGCGCTGACGTGGACGACTATTTGCACGCGGGCGCGGCCGGCACCGTTATCTGATGAACGCGAATTTCTACGCCGCCATCGACGCCGCAAACCGCGGCCGCCTGCAGCACGATTTTCTGGAAACCGAAACCGGCAGGACATTCACCTACGGCGATCTGGCGCGCGAAACGGCGCGCTATGCGAACCTGTTGACCGGTCTCGGCGCAAGACGCGGCGACCGGGTTGCGGTGCAGGTTGAGAAATCCCCGGCTTCGCTGTTCCTGTATCTCGGCTGTCTGCGCGCGGGACTGGTCTATCTGCCGCTCAATACCGCATACCGGCGCGGCGAGCTGTCGTACTTTCTCGGTGACGCCGAGCCCAGGGTGGTCGTGTGCCGGCCGCCCGCGGCCGACCTGATGCAGGAACTGAGCGGTGAGCGTTCGCACATCGTCACTCTGGACCAGGACGGCGGCGGTACCCTGGGGCGCGCGGCTGCCGCGGTTGCGCACGATTTCGCTACCGAAATTATGCAGCCCGATGATTCCGCGGTGATCATCTACACTTCGGGAACGACCGGACGCTCCAAAGGGGCGGTAGTCACGCACCGCAACCTTGCGTCCAACGCCCGCGTTCTGGTGGACTTCTGGAAATTCGGCGAAAGCGACGTGTTGCTGCACGCGCTGCCGATGTTTCACGTGCACGGCTTGTTCGTTGCCAATCACTGCGCGCTGCTGGCCGGCGCGAAACTGCTGTGGCACGGAAAGTTCGATTTGAAGCTGGTGTTGGGCGACCTGGCGCGCGCGAGCGTGATGATGGGCGTGCCGACGTTTTATGCCCGGCTGCTGAACGAACCGGCCTTCACGCGCGCGCTGTGCAACAACGTCAGACTGTTCGTGTCCGGTTCGGCACC
>CAYNFN010000264.1:0-5842 GCA_964396485.1 uncultured Alcaligenaceae bacterium | reverse complement strand
CTTGAGTCGATGAGGTCGCGCGCGGGCGCGTTAGCGGTACGCCCGTTTGCGGGTAGGGCGCCGGAGTTCGTCCGACCCTGTCAACCTCTTCGCATTGAGTCGAAGAAGTCGCGCGCGGACTCGTTAGCGGTACGCCCGTTTGCGGGTAGCGCGCCGGACTTCGTCCTAGGGCGTTAACCTCTCCGCATTGAATCGAAGAAGTCCGCGTTGTTCTTCGTGCTGCGTAACTTGTCTACCAGGAATTCCGTAGCTTCAAGTTCGTCCATCGGGTACAACAGTTTTCTGAGCACCCAGATCTTCTGAAGGATGTCCTGCTTGATCAGCAGTTCTTCGCGGCGGGTGCCGGAGCGGTTGACGTTGATCGAGGGGTAGATGCGTTTTTCCGCCATGCGCCGGTCAAGATGGATTTCCATGTTGCCGGTGCCCTTGAATTCTTCGTAGATCACGTCGTCCATCCGCGAGCCGGTGTCGATCAGTGCGGTGGCGATGATGGTCAGGCTACCACCTTCCTCGATGTTGCGTGCGGCGCCGAAGAAGCGCTTCGGCCGCTGCAGCGCGTTGGCATCCACGCCGCCGGTCAGCACCTTGCCGGAGGCCGGCACCACGGTGTTGTAGGCGCGCGCCAAGCGCGTGATCGAGTCCAGCAGGATGACGACGTGCTTTTTGTGCTCGATCAGGCGCTTGGCCTTCTCCAGCACCATTTCCGCCACTTGCACGTGGCGGGTGGCCGGCTCGTCGAAGGTCGAGGATACGACCTCGCCCTTCACCGAGCGCTGCATTTCGGTCACTTCCTCGGGGCGTTCGTCGATCAGCAGCACGATCAGATACACGTCCGGATAATTCGCCGCGATCGAGTGGGCGACGTGCTGCAGCATCACCGTCTTGCCGCTCTTCGGGCTGGACACCAGCAGGCCGCGTTGGCCCTTGCCGATCGGGGCGATGATGTCGATGATGCGGCCGGTGAGGTTTTCTTCGGACTTTATGTCCCGCTCCATGACGAACTGCTCGGTGGGGAAGAGCGGGGTGAGGTTTTCAAAGAGGATCTTGTGCTTGGAATTCTCGGGCGGCTCGGAGTTGACCTTGTCGACTTTCACCAGCGCGAAATAGCGCTCTCCGTCCTTCGGCGTTCGGATCTCCCCATCGATCGAATCGCCGGTGTGCAGATTGAATCTGCGTATCTGCGAGGGACTGACGTAAATGTCGTCGGGGCCGGCCAGGTAAGAAGTGTCGGGAGATCGCAGGAATCCGAATCCGTCGGGAAGTACTTCCAGGGTTCCTTCCCCGAAGATGCTTTCGCCTTTCTTGGCCTGATTCTTCAACAAAGCGAAGATCAGGTCCTGCTTGCGCAGCCGGTTTGCGTTTTCGATTTCGTTGGTGATCGCCATATCCACGCGTTCGGTTACGTGGAGGTCTTTCAGATCGGACAAATGCATGGAGAGGGGCCCTACGAGATGAGATGCAAAGGAAAGATCGGGAAGACGACGAGGCGGGAAGGGACCTTACCCGCTACCGGTCGCAATCGCTTTGGATTCACGCGCTTGCTGACCAGTACGGGGCGAAGCCTAGCGGCTTTAGATATTGCTGTCAATAAAGGCCGTCAACTGGGATTTTGAGACGGCGCCGACCTTGGTCGCCTCGATGTTGCCGTTCTTGAAGATCATCAATGTGGGGATACCGCGGATGCCGTACTTCGGCGGCGTGCCCTGGTTTTCGTCTATGTTGAGTTTGGCGATTTTAAGGCGGCCCGAATACTCGCTTGCGACCTCGTCGAGTATGGGCGCGATCATCTTGCACGGTCCGCACCATTCGGCCCAGTAGTCCACCAGCACGGGAACCTGCGACTGGAGTACCTCGGGCTCGAAAGTTTCGTCGGTGACATGATGTATGTGCTCGCTCATATGAGGATTGCCTCGAGAGTTTGACGGGGGGGTTGCGACAACTACGCTGTCCGGACGGACTGCGAATCGAAGAGTAGACCCTATGCTAGCGAAAAAAAAAAGAATTTGGAAGGGACGCGCTCCGGGCGGCGCACCGGAGTTGTGCGGCAAGATAAAACCCCTTTACTTTCCGGGACATATTCGGTATTTGCGGCTTCATTTTCAGGGGCGTGGCCGGATCTTTTTGCTAGAATGCATGCCTTGGACCGCGTTTCGCGCGACACCGCGACAATGCGAATAACGTCGCTTCAGGGGTTCGCGAGTCCTGCAAAAAGGAAGCTTTGAATGACCTACGTCGTTACCGAAAGCTGCATCAAGTGCAAGTACACCGACTGCGTGGACGTGTGTCCGGTCGATTGTTTCCACGAAGGCCCGAACATGCTCGTCATCGATCCGGACGAATGCATCGATTGCACGCTATGCGTCGCCGAGTGCCCGGTCGAGGCGATCTTCGCGGAGGACGACGTGCCCGAGAACCAGCGCAGTTTCACCAAGCTCAACGCCGAGCTTGCCAAGGCCTGGCCTGTACTCACCGAAAAGAAAGACGCTCCTCCCGACGCCGACGAGTGGAAAGACGTCAAAACCAAGGCGCAGCTGCTGGAGCGCGGCTGAATCGCGCTCCTTTCCGCTCTTTGGTTGCTTTCAGTCCAGGTAACGGGAAGGTCGGGATTCCATTAAATTAGGCGCCATGACTGTCGGCGCCGAATTCCCATTAGTGCAAAAGCGCGAGCTCCTCGCGCATCTCGCCAGGGGACATTCCGAGGGCATTGCCGTCGTGACGCCGAACCGGCGCCTCGCGCAAACGCTTGCGCGCGAATTCGACGAGCGGCAAATCGCAGTCGGCCTCACGGTCTGGGAAACCGCAGACATCCTTCCGATCGGCGCCTTTGTCGAGCGGCTCTACGAGGATGCACTGTACTCCGATATCGCGGCGCAGCTTCCGTTGCTGCTCACCGGCGCGCAGGAACAGGAACTGTGGGAGGCGGCGATCCGCGCGAGCGAGTGGGGCGAGGCGCTCCTTGCCGTGCCGCGGGCCGCGGCCGACTGCCGCAAGGCCTGGGCGCTCGCGCACCAGTGGCGCATCGCAGGCGCCGTAATGGGAAATGCGGGGAGCTTCCCGGGAAACGAAGACGCCAAAGCCTTCGCCGAGTGGGCCAGGGACTACGCGAAGCGTTGCGACAAGGAAGACAACACCGACGCGGTGCGCCTTACCGACGTCGTCGCGCCGCTGCTGAAGGAAGCGGCGCTCAGGAAACCGAAACTTCTCGTTGCTTACGCCTTCGATGTCGTGCCGCCGCAGGTGCAGGATTTTCTGGATGCTTGCGACAAGCAGGGCATCGACGTGCGCCGCTGCGCGCCGGAGGAAAAAGCATCGAAGGCCAGCCGCATTGCCTTCCCCTCGGCGCGCGAGGAACTGGAAGCAGCTGCGACCTGGGCGCGCGCTAAGTTGGAGGCAGGCGCAAAGCGCATCGGGGTCGTCGTTCCCGAATTGGGACAGCGCCGCAAGGAAGTGGCGCGCGTGTTCGCGCGTGTCCTGCACCCGGCGCGTAACCTTCCCGGCGCGGAACAGAATGCGCTGCCCTTCAACATTTCGCTCGGCGCGCCGCTCGCCGACTACCCGCTCGCGCGCGCCGCGCTCTCCATCCTCGAACTCGCTTCCGGCGAAATTCCCTTCGAGCAGGCAGCCAAGCTGATGCGCTCGCCGTTCCTCGCCGGCGCCGAGCATGAACTCGCGACGCGCGCGCGGCTCGACGCCGAGCTGCGCAAACGAGCACCTGCGCGCATGACGTTGGGCAAGTTGGTCGCGCTGATCGAAGGCGCGCCGGTGCTGCGCCAGTGGCTTGAGGGGCTTTTCGCTCTTGTGCGGGAGCATTCCGGCGGCGAGCGCTCGCCCCACGAATGGGCGCGGCATTTCTCAGCGCTTCTCGCAGCGGCGGGCTTTCCCGGTGAACGCGGCCTCGACTCCGACGAATTCCAGGCCCGGGCCAAGTTCAACGAGACGCTCGCCGAGTTCGCCAAGCTCGAGCGCGTCGCGCCGAAGATGTCGTTTGCGCAGGCACTCGCGCGCTTGCGGCGCCTTTGCACCGACACGCTGTTCCAGCCCGAGACGCCGGACGCGCCGATCCAGGTTCTGGGCGTGCTCGAGTCCGCGGGGCTCGAGTTTGACGCATTGTGGGTGAGCGGCCTCACGGACGAAGCGTGGCCGCTCGCTGCGGCGCCCAGTCCTTTCATTCCTCCCGCCCTGCAGCGCAAGGCGGGAATTCCCGAGGCTTCCGCGGAAGCGACCCTGGCGCGCGGCAAGCGCATTACCGGCGGCTGGTTGGCCGCGGCGGACGAGGTCGTCGTCTCGCATCCCGCGATGGACGAAGACAGGGCGCTGCTCGCTTCCCCATTGATTTCTGCGGTGCCCTTGGGAACGCCGGAGACACGAACCTGCGAACGCTACCGCGACCTGATCTTTGCCGCACGCAGGAGCGAGAACGTGCAGGACGGCCAGGCGCCCGCACTGGCCACGAAAACACCGAGAGGTGGAACCAGGATTCTCTCGGACCAGGCCGCGTGTCCGTTTCGCGCTTTTGCGCGCCATCGTCTGGCTGCAGAGAGTCTGGAAGAACCCGTCGCCGGCCTGGACGCCCGGGCCCGCGGCCTGCTGTTGCACACCTTGATGAAAGAGTTGTGGAGCGAATTGAAGGGAAGCGAAGGTATCAAGGGCGACTGTAGTCCTGCCATCGAGCGCGCAGCCGCTGTCGCTGTGCGCGAAGCGAAACTCGAAGAGCCTTTCGCCGGCCTCGAACGCAAGCGCCTCGCGAAGCTCGCGCGCGAATGGCTGGAAGTGGAGCGCGGGCGTCCTCCTTTCGAAGTGGTCGCAATGGAGGAAAAGCGCAAGCTCATTGTTGCCGGACTCGAGCTGAACGGCCGCATCGACCGCATGGACAAACTCGAAGCCGGCGGCCACGCGCTCATCGACTACAAGGCCGGACGGCCTACGCCCAACGATTGGCTCGGCGAGCGTCCCCACGACCCGCAGTTGCCGCTCTATGCGCTGAATGCAAAGGAAGACATCGCCGCCGTCGCATTCGCCAGGCTCAAGACCGGCGAGATGCGCTACATGGGCTTTTCCAAGGGAAAGGATGTCATTGCCGAGGTGAAGCAGGCGAAGGACTGGACTGGGCTGGTCGCCGATTGGAAGAAGGAACTCGACGCGCTGGGATCGGGCTTCGCCTCGGGCGATGCGCGCGTCGATCCCAAAAAGCAGCTCGCCACCTGCCGCTACTGCGATCTGCAGCCGCTCTGCCGAGTCTACGAAAAGGTGAACGCGTTGGTCGAAGTCGAGGAAGACGCCGATGGCTGAACGCGTCCCGGCCGACCAGCGCGAGCGCGATGCTGCGCTCGACGTGCGCCGCTCGTTCATCGTGCAGGCGCCGGCGGGCTCGGGGAAGACCGAGCTGCTGGTGCAGCGCTACCTGAAACTTCTCGAGGCGGTGGAGAAGCCCGAGGAGATCGTCGCCATCACCTTCACCAGGAAAGCCGCCGCGGAGATGCGCAAGCGTGTGATCGAGAAGCTCTCGCCCGAGATCGCGCCGCGGCTTCGCATCCAGACCATCGACGCGCTGTGCGCCGCGCTCACCCGGCAGATGCCGGTGCTCGCGAAGTTCGGCGCGCAGCCGGCGGTGGCGGAGGACCCGACAGAGCTATACCAGGAAGCGGCGGCACGCACGCTTGCCGAACTCACGCCGCCGGTGGCGACGCTGCTCGCGCACCTCGACAACAACGTCGCCGACGCCACTAGCCTTCTTGCCGGTATGCTCGAGCGGCGCGACCAGTGGCTGCGCAAGACGGGCGATGCGCCGACTCGCGAGGAACTGGAAGCCACACTCGCCGCGGAGCGGGCCCGCCTCATTGCC
>CAYNFN010000263.1:0-3506 GCA_964396485.1 uncultured Alcaligenaceae bacterium | reverse complement strand
CATGTCGTTGCCGCCGAGGCCTAAAATGAGGTCATCATTGTTCGTGCCGACGAGTTTGTTTTTGCTGCGGTTGCCGGTGATGGTTGCCATGGCCACTTTCTCCCTTCAGCGGACCCGGCGTGAGGTTGCGGCGTCAGGACTCTCGGCGATTCATTCGCTGTCGAAAGGCTGCTCCCGTCATGATAGGCCCTATGATCGTAAAGTGGTGAATGGGTAAGTATCAGCGTTCGTCCAACACCCGAGTCTCAGCGTTTGCCGAACAGTTGAAGTAAGGTTTTGGTTTTTTATGGCGGATAGTCATGGCTAAAATCTGCGGCTCCTTTATTGTTGTTATGAATCAGCGCGTTGTAACGCCGTTGCCAACGCGCAGTATGCGAATTCCACCGCCATCTCACGCTTGTAGGCTGCGTATCCGCGGACGTCCGACATGCGTTCGGCGAGCGTGCACACGCTCTGCACGAATTCGCGCAACATTTCAGCGTTTAGCCGATTGCCGGTGAGCTGCTGCAAGTCGAGTTGGACGCCGCACAAAGCACCGCCGTATTCGGTCCTCGCACCTGTCTGTAGTCTACGGCTACAATCGCCGCATGATCGGCAAATCGTTCCGGCGAATCAGTGCGCGCGATCTCTGGATGGCGGTCGCGCCGGCAGTGGTTGCCGCCGTACTGGCAATCGTGCTTGCATTCCATTTCGTCGAGCCGGCGCCGCCGGACAGTGTGGTGATGGCGACCGGCGCAGTGGACAGCGGTTATCACATGTTTGCCCAGCGCTACAAGGAGATTCTGGCGCGCGATGGGGTCACGGTCGATCTGCGCGTTTCGGCCGGCTCGCAGGAAAACGTCAGCCGCCTGCTGGACGAAAAATCCGACGTGGAAGTGGGGTTCTTCCAGGGCGGCTCGGCCTTTGCCGCCAATGCGCCGAATCTGCGCTCGCTGGGCAGCATCTATTACGAACCGCTGTGGGTATTCTACCGTGGCGCGGAGATTCGAGATTTCGGTGGCCTGAAAGGCAAGCGGCTCGCGATCGGACCCGAAGAAAGCGGCTCGCGTGCGCTGGCGCTGCAACTGCTGGCGGTCAATGCCACCGTTATGCCGCCGACCGTGCTTCTGCCCGAGAGCGGTCTGAAGGCCAACGAAATGCTGCTGCAACGCAAGCTCGATGCCGTGTTCATCGTGGGTCCGCCGGAGTCGCAGCTGGTCGAGCAACTGGTTTCTGCCCAGGGCATCCGGATGCTCAGCCTCGAGCGCGCGGAAGCCTATGCGCGCCGCTTTCCCTATCTGACCAGGCTGACCCTGCCACAAGGCGTGTTCGACTTCGTCAGCAACAACCCGGCGCAGGACGTGACGCTGGTTTCACCCACCGCCAACCTGCTCGCTCGCGACACGCTGCACCCGGCGCTGGCATTCCTGCTGATGCGTGCCGCCACGGAAATCCACGGTGACCCGGGGTTGTTGAACAAGATCGGCGAATTCCCGGCGCCGCTGAACTCCGAGTTCCCGCTGAGCAGCGAGGCGGAGCGCACCTACAGGACCGGGCCGCCGTTCCTGCAGCGTTACCTGCCTTACTGGATCGCGGTGATGGTGGACCGGCTGTGGATCATCCTGCTGCCGGCGCTGGCGCTTCTATTGCCGCTCACGAAGATCATTCCGCCGGTGTACCGCTGGCGCGTGCGCTCGCGCATCTATCGCTGGTACGCACGGCTTAAGGAAGTAGAACTGGAACTCGAAGATGATCCGGCGCCGGAAAAACTGAGGGCACTGCTGCAGCGGCTGGACCAGATCGAACGCTCGGTCAACCGCATCAATACGCCGCTCGCATATTCGGACAACCTCTACGCGTTCCGGCAGAACGTGAATCTGGTGCGTCAGCGGATGCAGGCAAGATTGGTGTAGAGGCCGTGAAGGCCGTGTCGAAAAGCAAGTGACAAGTGACTGGTGACGAGTGACCGGAAAAAGCGAGAGCGCAGATCAGAGTTATGCCGGAGCTGGAACGCCTGCGTCATGCGCGTTTAAGCGGTAGCATTCTTTTTGTTGATCCAGGTCAAGGGCTTTCAGTGTTCCGGGGAGCATTTTTGAGCCTGTACAGAGTCGTAGGAGACGCGGATGTTCCTGTTATCGAATCACTTGGCAAAGAGGAGGCTGGTGATGGGCTTGAGGATGGCGGGTGCCGGTTTACTCCTGGCGTTGTTCGTTGCGGCAAGCGCGAGCGCCCAGGATGATGATCTGGCGGAAAGCAAGAAGTTGTACGACAAGCAATGCGCGGTGTGCCACGGCAACATCGCGCAACCTGCAACGGGTGACCTTGCACCCGTGCGGTCGCAGTGGCGACTGGTGCGCGCGGAAATCCCGCAAGCGACCGGAGCAACGATGGCGGACGTTCCGATGACACCACGCTGGAACCCGGAAACGGCAACCGGTGCTTTGCCCGGAGAGGATTCGTCCACGCCCGAGCATGTCGCCGTTGTGCCGCTGTATGGACCGCAGTTGCGAGGGCTGATCGGGCGGCCCGCCGGTGCGGTGAAGGGCTATCAGTATTCGAAAACTTTCCTGACGAAGATGAACGGCAAGGCGTGGGATGAGGCATCTCTCGACCAATGGATCACCAGTTCGCAGACCATGGTGCCCGGAACATATATGTATTACACCCAGAAGAGTCCGGAAATCCGGCGCAAGATCATCGAGTACTTGAAGGCAAATCCGTAGTAGGGCGGTGAAAATAGAACGGTGACGAGTGACGAGTGACAAGTGGCGCGAAAGAGCGAGACTAGAGACTACGATCCGCGGGCTTTCTGCCCTCGAAACTCCGCCCCGATTATCGATCAACCCCATCGCGGTCGTGGTCGCGCGCCCGGACCGAGGCCACTGATTCAACCAGATATTTCCCCGACGACCGCACGACTTGATTCCCGCCTGATCGCCGCCATCTAGGGTTCATTACGGAGATCCGTGGATGACCTCGCGCGACCTTTCCCGCCTGATGTGGAGCGAAGCCCTTTCGCTGCTGGAGCAAGCCGACCGGCTGCACCGGCAGTTCAATTCGCCCGGCTGCGGCCGAAGCGCCTGCCTGGGAACCGCCGGTGGACGTCGTCGAGACCGCCGACGCGGTCTGGGTGCACGTGGCGCTGCCGGGCGCGACTGCGGATTCGGTCGCGGTGAAGCTCGAACCCGGTGCCATAACCATATCCGCACACAGGCCATTCCCGCTCGGCTCATCCGATAGCCAATGCACGGCGCGCATCCACGCGCTGGAAATTCCGTACGGGCGCTTCGAGCGCCGGATCGGCCTGCCCACGCGGGCACTCGCCCCTGCCGGCAGGAAGTTGCAGGACGGGTGTCTCACGCTCATTTTCAGCAAGAAGGAGTCTTCATGAATGTCTGGCCCACGATGCAGGAAATGCTTTCGCCGGACGACACCGGCAAGTCCGCACCGGCGCCCAATGCCGGGCGCGCCGCCGCGGCATTGAAACTGCTGCCGGAGGACGCGCTGATCATCATTCCGCTGCGCAA
>CAYNFN010000262.1:0-2762 GCA_964396485.1 uncultured Alcaligenaceae bacterium | reverse complement strand
CGCACAATTCCAGGATTGCCGCTCCGTAGGCCTCGGCGCGCCGCAGCTGGTCATCGTCGTTGGCATCGAACATGATCAGCGGGTGCAGGTTGCCGTCGCCGGCATGGAACACGTTGGCGCACTGCAGGTTGAACTTTCCGGACAGCTCGTCGATGCGCTTGAGCACATAGGACAGATGCTTGCGCGGGATGGTGCCGTCCATGCAGTAGTAATCCGGCAGGATGCGGCCCACCGCGGGGAAGGCGGCCTTGCGCCCGGCCCACAGGTTCAGCCGTTCGGCTTCATCCCGCGAAGTGCGGATCCCGGTCGCGCCGGCCTTGCGCATCACCTCGATGACACGGTCGATTTCCACTGTGACTTCTTCTTCGGTGCCGTCGGATTCGCACAGCAGGATGGCGGCGGCATCGAGCGGGTAGCCGGCATGGACGAATTGCTCCACCGCGGCGGTTGCCTTCTTGTCCATCATCTCCAGGCCCGCGGGGATGATCCCGGCGGCGATGACGTCCGCTACCGCCTGGGCAGCCTTGGCAACGTCGTCGAACGCTACCAGCACCACCTGCGCCTTCTCCGGCTTCGGCAGCAGCTTGACGGTGATCTCGGTGACCACGCCGAGCAGGCCTTCCGACCCGGTGATCAGCGCCAGCAGGTCGTAACCCGGCGAATCGGGCCCTTCGGAGCCGATCTCGAGCAGGTCTCCCTCGATGGTGACGAACCGCACCTTGAGGATGTTGTGAACGGTGAGCCCGTACTTCAGGCAGTGCACGCCTCCGGAATTCTCGGCGACGTTGCCGCCGATCGAGCAGGCGATCTGGCTGGATGGATCGGGCGCGTAGTACAGGCCGAGGTGCGCGGTCGCTTCGGAGATCGCAGCATTGCGCACGCCCGGCTGCACGCGCGCGATACGCGCCGGCGCGTCGATCTCGAGGATTGTCTTCATCTTCGACATGACCAGCAGCAGCCCGTGCTCGTAGGGCAGGGCCCCGCCCGACAAACCGGTTCCGGCGCCGCGGAATACTACCGGCACCCGGCCGGCATGGCAGATACGAAGGATCGCGCGTACCTGCTCCTCGTTCTCGGGCAGCGCCACCAGGAGCGGCATGCGCTGGTAGGCGGTGAGGCCGTCGCACTCGAAGGGTTTCAGTTCCTCGTGCTGATGCAGCAGTGCATCCGGCGCAAGGATCGCAGAGAGTTGCTGGATCAGCTCCGCCTTGGAGATCTGCGGTTGCAGCGTTTCGGACGAAAGCAGTTCGGGCTTGCCCATGCGGCGTCAGCGTAATCCACGACGCGAGCACTCGTGCGCGCCGGACGCAAACGCGCTCATGCGGTCGAGAGGGTCGTGCATATATTCTGCAAAAGTGATCACAACACCAAAATTGCGCGGAAGTCGTTGACGTTGGTCAGCGTCGGACCAGTGATGACCAGATCGCCGAGGCCGGAAAACAAACTGTAGCCATCATTATCCGCGAGCATCGCCTTAGCGTCCATATTGCGTGCGGCGGCGCGCGCGAGCGAATCGGGCGTGAGAACCGCTCCGGCATTATCTTCGGTGCCGTCCACGCCGTCGGTATCGCCTGCGAATGCGCTGATACCCGACTCTGCATTGAGGGCAAGCGCCAGTGCGAGCAGGAATTCGGCGTTACGGCCGCCGCGGCCGTGGCCACGCACCGTCACGGTGGTCTCGCCGCCGCTGAGCAGCACGCACGGCGCCTTGGCCGGCTGCCCATGGCGCTTGACCTGCCGGGCGATGCCGGCGTGGACCAGCGCGACTTCGCGCGACTCGCCTTCGATCGCGTCGCCCAGGATCACCGGCGTGATGCCGGCCTTGCGCGCGACTGCCGCGGCCGCTTCGAGCGACATCTGCGGTGTCGCGACCATGTGCAACACGGTCCTGGCAAGGCGCGGGTCGCCGGGCTTCGGCGTTTCTTCGGTGGCGGCCCGCAGGTGGTTCACCACCGCCAGCGGTTCCGTTATCCGGTACTTGTCGAGGATGGCGAGCGCGTCGGCAAACGTGGTCGGATCGGCCACAGTGGGACCGGAGGCGATGACCGCAGGATCGTCTCCCGGAATGTCGGAGATCGCCAGCGTCACCACTTTCGCCGGCGCGCAGGCGGCGGCAAGCCGCCCGCCCTTGACCGCGGACAGGTGTTTGCGCACGCAATTCATCTCGGCGATGTTGGCGCCGCTTTTCAGCAGCGCCTTGTTGATCGCCTGCTTGTCGGTGAGGGTCAGCCCCGGCGCAGGCAGGGCGAGCAGGGCGGAGCCGCCGCCGGAAACCAGGAACAGCACCAGGTCATCTGCGGAGAGTCCCTGCACCATTTTCAGGATACGTTCGGCGGCTTCGCGCCCCGCGAGGTCGGGCACGGGATGCGCCGCTTCGACCACTTCGATTTTCCGGGTGGGCGCGTTGTGGCCGTAACGGGTGACGACCAGCCCCGAGATTTCCCCCTTCCAGTGATCCTCCACGGCTTTGGCCATACTCGCCGCCGCCTTGCCACAGCCGACCACGATGGTACGGCCCTTCGGCGGTTTCGGCAGATATGCCGGCAGCGACTTGTCCGGCAGCGCCGCCGCAATCGCCGCATCGAACATCGCTCTTAGCCATGTGCGTGGGTCATTAGTCATGAAAAACCTTTTCACCGCAAAGACACACTAGACCTTCACCGAAAAGACGCAAAGACGCAAAGGAAACGCAAAGGAAATCAAGAAAAACATGAATGGGGGAAAGAACATAAGGTCTGGACTTTTCGTTGATGAATGGTCCG
>CAYNFN010000261.1:0-3293 GCA_964396485.1 uncultured Alcaligenaceae bacterium | reverse complement strand
CGGCCGCCCACAATCGGACGTGCGCTTCATCGCCTCGATCCTTTCCATCCCCTGCGAGGCGCGCTACGGGGCGCTGTCCATGACCCCGCAGAAATTCAAGGACGAAACACTGCGCGCCCTGGTCGATCTCACCGAAGCGGCGGCACGCAAGCAACCCAGCGTAATGCTGTTCGAGGACCTGCACTGGGCCGATCCCACCACACTGGAGGTGCTCGACCTGTTGATCGACCGGGTACGAAGCATCCCGCTGCTGATCATGCTCACGCACCGGCCCGAGTTCCAGTCGCGCTGGGCCCAGCACGGCCATGTCATCAGCCTGAACCTGTCCAAGCTAACCCGCGCTCAGAGCAGCGCGATGGTATCCAGGGTGGCCGGCGGCAAAGCGTTACCGCCAGACCTGCTCGAGCAGATCCTCACCAAGACCGACGGGGTGCCGCTATTCGTCGAAGAACTCACCAAATCCATCCTCGAATCCGGCGAGCTCAAGGAGGCGGGCGATCGCTACGAATACAGCGGCTCCGCCCACACCGTCACCATCCCGGCCACGCTCAGAGACTCGCTGATGGCGCGGCTCGACCGGTTCATGCCCGTGAAAGAGATCGCGCAGATCGGCGCAGCCATCGGACGCGAGTTCAGCTATGAGCTGATCGCGGCGGTGGCGCCGATGAGCCAGGCCCAGCTCGACAGCGCACTGACTCAACTCACCGACTCGGGGCTGGCGTTTCGCAGAGGCACCGCTCCAGAGGCGACCTACACCTTCAAGCATGCGTTGGTGCAGGACGCGGCCTACGACTCGCTGCTCAAGAGCCGAAGGCAGGAACTGCACGCGAAGATCGCGCGGGTGATCGAGGAGCGCTTCCCGGACATCAAGACCACCGAGCCCGAGGTGCTGGCCCATCACCTCACCGCCGCAAGCCTCGCTGAAGCCGCCATTCCGCTCTGGCAGAGCGCTGGCGAGCTGGCGCTGAAGCGCATGGCCCTTAGCGAGGTTATCTCCCATCTCAATAGGGGGCTGGGACTGGTCTCCACTCTGCCTCGCTCATCCGAACGAGATGCCAGCGAGCTAGGCCTGCGCACCCTGCTTGGAACAGCTTGGCTGGCGCTGAAAGGCTGGGCCGCCCCGGAAGTCTGGACCAGTCTCCATCCGGCGCTAGCCTTGGCGAAATCGCTCGAGCGCAACGACGCGCAGCCGCAGATCCTGTGGGGGCTTTGGGCGAACGTCCTGACGCAAGGGCGCGTGGCCGAGTCCCTGCCGCGGGCGGAGGAAATGCTCGACCTCGCAGGGGCGACCGGCGATGCCGACCTGCTGATCACGGGACACTTGTCTGCCGGCGTCTGCCACTACTGGCTGGGGGATCTCGTCAAAGCTCTGGAGCATAGCGACAAGGTATTAGCGCTCTATGACGAGGTAAGGCATCGCCATCTTGTGGATATCCTCAACCATGACCTCAAGACGACGATGGGTGTCTACGCCTCGATCGTCACCTGGATGCTGGGATACCCTGACCGGGCGGTGCGGCTGAGCGATGAAAACGACGCGCACGCACGCCGCCGTGCTCACCCGTTCGACCTCGGCTGGGCGCTGTACATGGGGGCGGAAGCGTTTGAATACCGCTGTGAGCCCGAGAAAGTACGTTTGCGTGCTGAAGAATGTGAGCGGCTGGGTCATGATAACAGCATGCCTGTGCTGTGGGCGCTGTGGGCACCCCTTCGCCATGGCTTCGCACTCATCCGTGAAGGCAGAGCCGCCGAAGGCATCCCGCCCCTGAAAGCAGGTATGGCGTTCTGGGATTCCATTGGTGGCAAGGTTTGGAGCCCCTATGCCAATTCGATACTTGCCGAAGGCATGGCGCTGACCGGCGACCTCGACA
The DNA here is from genome assembly GCA_964396485.1 of uncultured Alcaligenaceae bacterium. Classification (GTDB taxonomy): domain Bacteria; phylum Pseudomonadota; class Gammaproteobacteria; order Burkholderiales; family JACQAP01; genus JACQAP01. The sequence goes on along the minus strand of CAYNFN010000261.1, from coordinate 1,422 downwards.
ATGCCCTACAGCTGATTGAAGAGCAGATCGAGCAGGTCGAGCGCCCCGGCTGGGAAGAACGCATCCACTACGCCGAGATCCTGCGCCTCAAAGGCTGGATGCTCTCGCTCAAGGGCGACCTCGCAGACGCCGAGAAAAACTACCTCGCCTCGCTCGACTGGGCGCGTGAGCAGCAAGCGAAATCCTGGGAACTGCGCACTTCGACCAGCCTTGCGAGATTGTGGCAAGGCCAGGGAAAGCGGAAGAAGGCGCACCAACTGCTTGCGCCGATCTACGGCTGGTTCACCGAGGGATTCGATACGAAGGACTTGAAAGAGGCCAAGGCGCTTCTGGCGGAGCTCCGGTGATGGGTGCTCGGATGGTTAGATCGTCAACTCGTCGGAAGGACTCGCGCGCTCAACCGTCTCGACCACTTTTTCAGCGGAGCATTCGAGACCAGATGAATGCCGTTCACCCAGCCGCAGCCGTACCGCGCAAGAGTCCGCTGACGCTGAGATCCTCATCGGCGCTCGGCCAGTGGATGCCTTCGCCATCACCCAGCAGTTCCCAATTTGCTCGTTGCTCGGGCGTTGCGCGCAGGAGCCGAGGGAACCAGGCCAGCGGTGCCGAGATCCGTCGGCCGTCCGCCAGGACGACAGTCAACTCGTCATCCGTCACCTCCACGCGCCGCGCCAAGGGCTTAGGTTCTACGGCTAAAGAACTCATGCCATCGCTCCAGGAAAGACTGTTGGTTATCCGTTACGAGCCGCACGAGCTCACGCAACTCATGCGCTGCGAAACCTCCCGAGGACGCCAATGCGACCGGCTCGAGCCAGAACTTCGCGAGGGCGCGATCACGCTGCACATGGACGTGAGGGGGCTCACTCCCTTCATTGCTGAAAAAGAAGAACCGATACGGGCCGATCCGATCCAGTATTGGCACTTTGCTCGTCAGATCATCGCTTTCAGCGGTTTCGATTATACGCCTCGATGGCCGCGGGAAGACTTCTGGATGGACGCAGGGGATAGCGATGAGTGGTGACCTCAGCGGCTGGCTTCAAGAGATCGGGCTCACGCAGTATGCCGCGGCGTTCGCCGAGAACGGCGTGGATCTGGAAGCTTTGCGCCTGCTCACCGAGAGCGACCTGCAGGATCTCGGTGTGCTCCTCGGACATCGACGGAAGCTCCTGCGAGCGATCGCGGAACTGAGCGGCGTCGGTGTAGTGGCGCCCGCTGTCGCTGCTGAATCGCTTCCTCACGAACCCGTGCGTGCCGAAGGCGAGCGCCGCCAGCTCACCGTGCTGTTCTGCGACATGGTGGGTTTCACCGAGTTGGCCAACCGTGTCGATCCCGAAGTGCTGCAGCGGATCATCCGCAGCTACGAGGATGCGTGTGCAGTGTGCATCACGCGCTACGACGGTTACGTGTTCCAGCGCCTGGGTG
>CAYNFN010000260.1:0-7171 GCA_964396485.1 uncultured Alcaligenaceae bacterium | reverse complement strand
AAGCTGATCAGCGTGACGAATGGACCGTCAGCGGTTTCCTTGAGATACATTCCGGGGTTCTCCCCGGACCAGTCCACTTTGTTGGGATTGAATGGTGGTCGCGCCATTGGGTTCTCTCCTCGAGTTGATCACTGTCGAAAGTAAAATCTGCAGTCCGCACTCCAGTGCAGCGAGAGCGATTCGGCGATTTCGGGAAGCGGCATTTGTGCTTATTACGCCTTTGCGTTTAGTTTCTGATCTTACGATTCACGACATTCACGACATTCACGATATTCACGCATTCACGGTTTTAAAGTCCGCAGGCATCACTATTTCAATCAACTCCAAGTCATCCGAGTGTGCCAACTCGGTATGTTCGATCCCCGGCGGCTGGTGCACGCAGGAGCCGGCTTTAAGCATGACTTCCCCGACGCCTTCGTAGTTGAACTTCACCCACCCCTTGAGCACGTACACCAGCTGAAACTGGACCTCGTGGTGGTGCCGTTCCGGCTTCGCATGCGTTCCCGGCTTGGCACGGATGACGTGGGCAAGCACCAGGCCATTGGTCGCATCACGAATGCCTAGATCGCGGTACTGGAAGAACGGCCGCAAGCCGTCGTCCTCGAATTTGCTGCTGTCGGAATGGCTTACCGAAAATTTGAATGCGTGTTCCATGGCTGCCCTGCTCCGTCAGGGGATGCTGCGTGAAACCGAAAACCAGTATTGAACCACGGAGGACACGGAGGACACAGAGGAAAGGCAAGAGCAAAGGAAACAATTGGGTTAAGGTCTTTACATTGGCTAACGATTTGTCGCAGTGAAAATCAGCCGCACAGGTTCGCGGACAGTCACCACGCCTTTAACCCCAACCTGCTCCTGCTTGTTTTTCCTCCGTGTCCTCCGTGTCCTCCGTGGTTCTACAGTCTTTTCGAAAAATTACTGCGGCAGGACGCGTTCGCACCAGCGCGCCGCGCTCAACACGCCGGCGTCGGCGCCGGGGCGGCCGACGATCTGGATGTTCACCGGCAGGCCGCTTTTCGATTGGCCGCAAGGCATGGACAGCGCCGGAAACCCGCAAAAATTGATCGGCGAGGTAAAGCGCGTGAGCATCGGTGCCATTTGCAGATTCTTGCCACGGAAATTGATGGTCGCGGTGCCGCTCTTCGGGGGCAGCACCGGCATCGCCGGAATGATCATCACGTCGGCGTCGCCGAACGAAGCGATCATGGACTGCCGGACCTGCGCGCGCAGCTGCTGGGCCTTGACGTAGTCCACAGCGAGATAGAACTGGCCGATCTCGAGGCGTACGCGCACGTCGTCGCCCAGCTTGTCGCCACTTTTCTCCAGCAGATACCAGTTGGCCTGGCTCGCTTCACTGCTGATGGTGATGAGCTGGATGCCCGGAGCCAGCTCGATTCCCGGCACGTCCACCTCACCAACAGGCGCGCCGGCATTGCGGAAGGCGGACAGCGCACTTTCGACCGCGGCACGGACTTCGTCGTCGAGCGCGTCGTAGAAGAATTTGCGCGGCTTCATGATCCGCGGCGGCATCGCCTGCGTGCGCGGCAGCATCGAGTGCGTCGGCAGTCCGGCCATGACCTCGAAGGCGACCGCGGCGTCCTCGACGCTGCGGGTGAGGGGACCGATATGATCCAGCGACCATGCAAGCGGCACCACGCCATCGCGCGGCACGGCGTCGTATGTCGGCTTGAAGCCGACGATGCCACAGCATGCGGCCGGCTGGCGAATCGATCCGCCGGTGCAGGAGCCTACTGCCACCGTCGCGAGTCCCGCGGCGACAGCCGCCGCCGAGCCGCCGCTGGAACCCCCCGGGATATACCCGGGATAGCGCGGATTCTGCACGTGGCCGAAGTGCGGATTTTCGCTGTTGATGCCGAACGCGAGTTCATGCAGATTGGTGGTGCCGACGATGAGCGCGCCGGCGGCACGCAGCCGCGCCACCACCGGCGCGTCGCGTTCCTGGATCCTGGCCTCGATCGCCCTGGTGCCGGCCGTCAGCGGATATCCGCGCACCGACATGAGATCCTTCACGGCGACCGGCACGCCGGCAAGCGAACCGGGATCCTCGCCGCGCTGCACCCGCTGCGACAGAGACTCCGCCTCCCGGAGGACCAGGTCGCGATTCACGGTAATGAAGGCATTCAGATGCCGGTTCGCATCGATGCGGTCCAGAAACAAAGTGGCGATCTCGAGCGGCGACAATGCCCGCTGCCTGACCTGATGAGCGATCTGCACCGCGCCGGCAAAGAACAGGTCCGGCGACATCGACACCGGCTGGTAGGCGCCGGGCTCGAAGCCGAGGTACTGGTGAGGGCGCGGCGGGGAAAGCAGCGGGTCGCCCGCGACCTGCGCCTCGAATACCTGCTCCATGTCTGCCAGCCCGAAAGCGAAGCGCTCTTCCCAGGCTTCGGTGCTTTCAGGATGGGCGTAGCGGCGAAATGCCGCCACGGCACGCAGAAACTCGGAAGTGGGGCGTTTGGACATAAGGGCCGTGAATGTCGTGAATACCGTGAATGACGTGAATATCGGAGAAACAGGATTACCGCGTTTTGGTTGGACTTACTACCAGTTTAAGTCGAAATTCAAATCAGGGAGCTTCAGGGCCGTGACGACATTAGTTACGACATAACCTGAAGGTTAGTCTTCACTGAAACTCCACTTCGTTCGTTTTCACGACATTCACGGCATTCACGGCATTCACGGCATTTACGGCATTTACGGCATTCACGATATTCACGACATTCACGACATTCACGACATTCACGTCTTCTACAGAAACAACGTGAGAACCCCGGTATATCCATACAGCCGGTTGTGGGAAATCTCGCCGTTGCAGAAGAATCCTACCAGCGGAAAATCGCCGAGCGCCTGCCGGATCATGCCGACTTCCTCGGACTCGTCGCCGAAAAGATTCGGGCCGCGGGCGACACAGGCGTAGTACAGGCCGCCGCGCGGCCGCCCGAACAGTCCGCTTCTGATGCTGTCGAGCATACGCGCCATGTCCTCGGTTGCGCTGGTTTCGTCGCGGCGGCAGAACATGATCTCGCCCCCGGCCTGCGGCACGTCGCTGATCGCCAGCAGCTTGTGCACCGGGTCGATGCCCACGAGATTGCGCACCAGATAGTCGCCGGTGTCGGAGCCGCCGACATGCAGGCCCGCAAAAATGGTGCCGCCGAGCTGCGCCAGGTTGCGCGACAGCGGCTCGCCCACATCCTCCCTGAAAACATCGAGCGCCGCACGCCCATCGAGCGAGATCAGGATGTTCTGGCGGCTGCCGGTGATGGTATGACGGGGACCGATTGGCGAACAACCCTGGGTAAGCCGCGTGGACACCACGACCTCATCGGAGAACAGCACGCCGGAAAGGCCGCCCTTGGCGATACCGTCGGCGATCTGCACCACTTCGCGGCGCGAGCTGGTCAGCCCCCCGGCAATGAATCCGCTTTCCATGATTCCGGCGAAGTCGTCGATCAGCCGCGCCAGCTGGGCGTTGCGCGGGTCGCCGTGGACGATGGCGAAATTGGCCGGCAGGCCGCCGAAGTGCAGCGGCTGGCGCTCCAGGTCCTGGGGCGCGCGCATCCCCGAAAAGACCCGGAAGCTTGCGTCCTCGAAGGCGCACAGCATGATCGCCAGCGCCGGCTCGTCGTAGTACTCGCGCCCGCTGGCGATCACGCCCATTCCCACGGTGCCGGTCCAGTGCAGGATGCCGGTGTTGGTGCGGAAGTAGGCAAGGATTTCCGCGACTTCGCCGGCAAAGTTGTCGGTGACGTAGAGAAAGCCGAGATTCGCCCCCGCCGGTCCCTTGCCGGCCTGCTGCAGACACTGCGCCGCCGCGTCGCGCCAGTTGGGCGACGAAGCGTGGCCGCAGGAAAAGTTTTGGGTCATCAGCGGATGAGCACGGTAGCCAGCCCGAGGAACAGACCCATACTGGCGACGTCGGTTGCAGTCGTGAGAAAGATGCTCGAGACCGTGGCGGGGTCCGCCCCCTGCTGCTTCGCGGCTTCGCGCGCGTTGCGCTGCCTGACCGCCGTGATCAACGACCGGCGGCGCAGTTGCTCGTTTGCGAATGCAGAGTTGGTAGGGTATTCGTCCATCTACCGCACCTGTCCGGGAATATCCGAAGTGTTTCGAGTTTACCGCGGACCGCTCGCCTGAGGGCATTCGGCCCGTGCAGAGTGCGGCAGTATCCTTATAGCCAGCGTCCTTATCTAGAGAAGCTCTGCATAGGTCGCGCACGTGGAACTTGTTCAGAGCTTCCCTTGGAAAATCCCGCAGTTGGCGCCTATAATTCCAGTTCCTGAGTCAGAGCGGAGAATTTCCATGTCTGCCGTACTGCAAGCGAGCAACGAACCGGTCCTGCTGCGCCATGACGCCGGCGGCATCGCCACCGTCACGCTCAACCGTCCGAAACAGTACAACGCGCTCTCCGAAGAGCTGCTGACCGAACTGCAGTCCGCGCTCGATTCGATCGGGAAGGACGCCTCGGTGCGAGTGGTCGTCATTGCCGGCAACGGCACCGCTTTCTGCGCCGGTCACGACCTCAAGCAGATGCGCGCCAATCCGAAGAAGGCGTATTACGAGAAGCTTTTCGCCCAGTGCAGCAAGGTAATGATGACCCTCACCCGGCTGCCGCAGCCGGTGATCGCGCGGGTGCACGGCATCGCCACCGCCGCCGGCTGCCAGCTGGTGGCGCAGTGCGACCTGGCGGTCGCTTCGGATAATGCGCGCTTCGCCGTTTCCGGAATCAACGTCGCCCTGTTCTGCTCGACGCCCAGCGTGCCGCTGGCCCGCAACATCTCGCGCAAGCAGGCGATGGAGATGCTGCTCACCGGCGATTTCATCGACGCCGCAACCGCAAAGGCTCGCGGACTGGTAAACCGCGTGGTCCCCTTCGAAAAACTGGATGCGGAAGTGAAAGCGCTGGCGGATGCGATCGTTGCCAAATCCCCGGTCGCGGTCACCACCGGCAAGAAGATGTTCTACAAGCAGATCGAGACGGGAATGGAGGCGGCTTACGAGTACGCCACGGAAGTCATGGCCTGCAACATGATGACCGAGGACGTCGGCGAGGGCATCGATGCCTTCACGCAGAAGCGGGCTCCGAACTGGAAGGGCAAGTAAGAACCACCCACCCCCTCTCCCCGCCCTCTGCTCCGCCCCAAGTGTTCCCTTGTCTCCCCCTGCCTCACCCCGCCCCTCTCCACAAGTGGAGAGGGAGGAAAGTTCAAGATGCGGAGAGGGTGTGAAAGACAGAAACGGGCGACAATGCTGTCGCCCGTTCTCTTTATGGGTTTCAGTTCCGTCTTCGTCTCAAAGGTCAGAAGGCCGGCGTCAGGTGGTCGCAACGATTCTGTTGTCGTCGAGGAAAAAGGATCATGAGAAGGATGCTGTCACTTGTCGTTGCCCTGGCGCTGGGCGCAAACATCGGCAATGTCCTCGGCGGCGGCTCCGATTACGCAATCGCACCGGGCAAGCTGGCGAAATTTTCCGGCAAGGTTTCCGAGTGGCCTGTGCCCACGCCTGAGTTTGCGCGCGACCCCGCCCCCGGTCCGGACGGCGACATTTACGTTGCCGTCATGTACGGCAACAAGATCGCCCATTTCGACACCGACAAGCAGGCGTTCAATGAATGGGATCTGCCGCCCGGTGCCAGGCCCCACGGCTTGCTGGTGGATAAGGACGGCATCGTCTGGTACACCGGGAACGGCAACGGTACGATCGGCCGGCTCGATCCGAAAACGGGCAAGGTCACGGAATTCAAGGCCCCTTCCGGCGGCGATCCGCATACGCTGGTCACCGACGGCAAGGGCACCATCTGGTTTACGGTGCAGGGTGGCGGACGCATCGGTCGGCTGGACATGACCTCCGGCAGGATCGTCGAATACAAGTCCAGCGGCCGACCCTACGGCATCGCGCTCGACAAGGCCGGCAACGTCTGGTTTTGCCGCATTGGCGCGGACGCCCTTGGCAAGCTCGACCCTTCGACCGGAAAAATTACGCACCTCGAAACCGGCAGAGGCAGTCAGCCCCGGCGCATGGCGACCGCGCCCGACGGCTTCCTGTGGGTCACGCTCTACGGCAACGGCAAGCTGATCAAGGTCGATCCGGCAAGCGCAAAAATCGTCAGGGAGTACCGGCTTCCCGCCGGCGAGGATGGCGGCCCCTACGCGGTGACCGTGGACGGCGGCGGAATGATCTGGGTCAACGAGATCAACCGCGATACCGTGGTGCGCCTGGACCCGGACACCGACGAAATGAAAGTGGTGGAACTGCCGTCAAAAAATGCCGGCATCCGCAAGATGATCGTCGATGCCCGCGGGCGGCTGTGGTACATGGGCTCTCACAACGGCCGCTTGGGAGTCATCGAGTAGAAAGCGAAACTCTTTCAACACGATGGATACTTAGGTTTTGTCGCCGGACATGGCGAGCATCAAGTCGTTGAGGCGTTTTACGAATCCCGCGGGATCGTCGAGTTGCCCTCCTTCGGCAAGCAGCGCCTGGTCGAACAGGATGTGGCTCCAGTCGCCGAAGCGCGCCTCGTCGGACTCGTACTTCAGGCGTTGCACCAGAGGATGGCGCGGGTTGATTTCCAGCACCGGCTTGCTTGCGGGCACCTTCTGGCCGGCGGCCTTGAGCATGCGCTCGAGGTTGGCGCTCATGCCGTGCTGGTCCGACACCAGGCAGGCCGGCGAGGATGTCAGCCGGAAGGTCAGGCGTACATCCTGCACCCGGGCATCCAGTGTTTTCTTTATTTTCTCGACCAGATCCTTGCTTTCGCCGGCTTCTTTTTCCTGTTCCTTCTTCTCCTCGTCGGCGAGCTTGCCCAGATCGAGATCGCCCTTGGCCACCGATTGAAGCGGCTTGCCTTCGAATTCGGTGAGATTGGAGACCACCCATTCGTCCACCCGGTCGGAAAGAAGCAGTACTTCGATGCCCTTCCTGCGGAAGATTTCCAGATGCGGGCTGTTCTTCGCCGTGGCCACGCTGTCGGCGGTGACGTAATAGATCTTGTCCTGGCCTTCCTTCATCCGCGACAGGTAGTCGGCGAGCGAGACGGTTTCCTCGTCGGTGTCGCCGTGAGTCGATGCAAAGCGCAGCAGCCTGGCGATGCGTTCCCTGTTCGCCCGGTCTTCGCCCGTCCCCTCCTTGAACACGCGGCCGAATTCCTTCC
>CAYNFN010000259.1:0-12769 GCA_964396485.1 uncultured Alcaligenaceae bacterium | reverse complement strand
ATCCAAGGCCGCACGAACCTTGCGCTTTATGTCGGGGTGGAGGCCGCGTACAAGTTGCGCGACCTCATTGGGAACCCTGAACCGGATTTGCGCCTTCGCCACGCCCCGGCGGTCGATCAGGTCAGCAATTCCTCAAGCGTGTACAAATGAGCCTTGCGCGCCTTCAGCGCACGGAGCCCTGCGCGAATTTCCTTCATCAACGCCGCATCTCCGCGAACTTCGATGGTTTCCTTCCAGCGCTCGAACTCATCCGCACTCACCAGTACCGCAGCCGGACGCCCGTTGCGCGTGATCATCACCTGCTCGTCGAGCGAGCGCACCTGCTCGACGAGGCCGCTGAGCTGGCTCTTGGCTTCCGAAAGAGGAAGGGTCTTCATCGGTGTCGGCTCCAATTAGTCAGAATTCAGACCAATCTAGCACGATACCCGGGCAGCGTCAAAGCGCACTCCCCGGAAACGCGGCTTCGCCTCCGAAGAAGGGCGCTCGAGTTGCGTTTGGCGCGAATGCCTGGTTCGCGTCGTGTCCAGCCCTCATTCACCACCGGTGACGGCTGCCATTGTCCTGAAGTCAAGAGCGTTGACGCAGAGGTCGCAGAGAAGAGCAAGAAAGGTCGCAGAGAAAATCAGGGCTCGGCAATCAACGGAAATTTGTTGCGGCTGATGGATGTCGATATGCGTTCTGAACTATTTCCCCTGTTTTCCTTTGCGTTGAACGCGTTTCGCTCTTGAAGTTCTCTCCTCTTTTACCTTTCACCTTTCCCCTTTCCTCTCCGCTCGGCGAAACGCCTAGCGGATCCGCACCAGCTTGCGCAGGGCGCGCACATCGGCCGGCGGCGACGTGCCGGGGTAGATCTGTGGCCAGGCGGTAAAGGACACTTCACCGACATAGATGTCGCCGTGCGAATCTACCGCCATGCCGTGCGGTGCGATGAACTGGTCTGCGCGCCGGCCGGCGCGGACGTCGCCGAGGCGCGCGAGCAGTTTGCCCTCGTGCGTCAGGATGCTCACGCGCGGCCCGAGGTTCGGTACCTCTCGGTTGACCGGCATGGTCGGACCGATCTCGCCGACGTAGCACAGCGCATCGCGCCGGGGTTCCATGTAGAGGCCGCAGGGCCGGTGCAGGTTGTGCCATTGGGTCTCATACTTGCCGTCGCCGTCGAAGACCTGGATGCGATGGTTCTCGCGATCGGCGACGTAGACCCAGCCGTCGGGGTCGCAGCAGATGTTATGGGGGATGTTGAACTGGCCGGGGTCGGTGCCGGGTTCGCCCCAGGACAGCAGCAGCTTGCCGTCGGGCGAGTACTTGTGAACGCGCGCGTTGCCGTATCCGTCGGCGATGTAGATATCGCCGCGCGGCGACAACGCGGTGTGCGTGCAGCGATGGAAAGGTTCGCCGCTCATGTAGGGCGAAGGCTTGCCGGGGATGCCGACCTCCAACAGGACCTTGCCGTCGAGCGTGCACTTGCGCACGGTGTGGTCGCCGTCGTCGGTGCAGTAGAGCGTCTGGTCCGGGCCGATGTGAATGCCGTGCGCGTTCCTGAACACGCCCTCGCCCCACGAACGAAGAAAATTCCCCTCGCGGTCGAACACCATCATCGGGTGTTCGCTGCGGTTGAAGACGTAGACGCGGTCCTTCGAATCGACGGCGACGGCTGCGGCATCGCGCAGCGTCCAGCCGTCGGGCAGCTTTGCCCAGTCCTCCACGACTTCGTAACTGAACTCACCGGTTCCGAGCGTGACAGCCATGTTCGTCTCCCCCTTTCTTGTTCTCAGCGTGGATTGTCGCGGCAGGGTGAAGACTGCGCAACTGCGCTCGTCGTATTGATCGGACGATTCCGAGTCCCGGAATCAACTTCGGCCGACTTGGTTATCTTGTTGTATTCATGAGCCAATGGCGTCACGGGGAATTCCACCAGTCAGAACGATTGCTTGACAAACAGGACCGGCGACACCGAATATTCCTCCGACAACCCGTCGCAGAATGGGGCTCCGGGGAGGAGAATCCATGAAGAATCCAACCGCCACGCGGTCATTTGCTGCCCGCGTTGCCGCTTGCGTCACGCCCGGCTGCCGCTGGTCTGAGTCTCTCCCTGTCGTATCAAAGAACGTTAAAAACTGATTGAGACTCCAGGAAAACCCGCTTAGGACTTTGTTCCGGCGTTGCCTGGCGTCCTTGCTCCAAAAAACGGTTTCAATGGAGGTTCGATGCCAATGACCACGCGCTGGAAAAAACGACCGGAAGGCTCGACCTGGGGAGACTTCGGTCCCGACGATCAACTCGGGCGGCTCAACCTGCTGACTCCGAAAAAAGTGAAACAGGGCGTGGCCGAAGTGAAGGAAGGCCTGAGCTTTTGCCTGAGCCTGCCGCTCGACTATCCGGGCGGCAACGTGCTCAACCCGCGCCGGCATCCCCCGGTGCTGCGGCCGACGCTGCGCAACGGCAAACCCAACATGAACTACGTGCTGGGCCGCGACAACCCGGACCTGACCGACGTCATCAACGACGACGCGGTCATCCTGCATCTGCAGTACTCGACCCAGTGGGACAGCCTGGCGCACGTCGGGCAGTTGTTCGACGCGGACGGCGACGGCGTGCCGGAGCCGGTTTACTACAACGGCTACCGCCCCAACGAGCACATCGTCGGTCCGAGTAATCCGGACGACGCCGGCGCCATCGGCGTAGTGCCGGCGAAAAGCACTTCGCATGCGCGCGCGCTCGGCGTCGAGAACATGGCGGCGAAATGCGTTCAGGGCCGCGGCGTGATGATCGACCTGCATGCACACGTCGGCCGCGCCCGCGCCGCAATCGGCTACGACCAGTTGATGCGCATACTCGAGAAGGACAAGGTCGCGGTCGAAGAAGGCGATATGGTGTGCCTGCATACTGGCTTCGCTCAGATGATCCTGGAAATGAACAAACAGCCCGACGGGGCTGCGCTGGAGAACGCCTGTGCGGCGCTCGACGGCCGCGATGAGAAGCTGCTGCAGTGGATCACCGACTCGGGCCTGGTCGCGCTGATCGCCGACAACTACGCGGTGGAAGTCCACCCCGCCACCAGCCATGCAGGTTGCTGTGCTTCCCTGCCGCTGCACGAACATTGCCTTTTCAAGCTCGGCGTCAACCTCGGCGAGATCTGGCATCTGACCCCGCTCGCCAACTGGCTGCGCGAGCACAAGCGTTCGCGTTTTCTGCTTACTGCACCACCGCTGCGCCTGCCCGGCGCGGTCGGTTCACCCGCGACGCCGGTCGCTACCGTTTAGGAAAGAGGACCCGCCATGCCAATCCGCCCCTCAGCCATCAATTCCGTGCAGAAGGCCTGCAGGATCCTGCGATCCCTGACCGAGCCGCGTGTCAGCCGGCTGTCCGAGGTTGCCGGCCAGGCCGTGCTCAACAAGGTCACGACGCTGCGCATCCTCGAAGTGCTGACGCGCGAAGGTTTCGTGCGCCGCGACGAGGCGACCAAGACTTATTCCCTCGGCAACGAGATCGACATTCTCGCCGCAGCGCTGCGCGACCGCGATGACTTGCGCAGCCGCGCCCATCCCTCGTTGCTGCGGCTCGCGGCATTTTCCGAAGACTCGGTGCTGCTTTCGGTGCGCAGCGGCACCGAGGCGGTGTGCGTGGATCGCGAAGTCGGCAACTTTCCGATCCGCGCCAACTATCTGGATATCGGCAGCCGCAGGCCGCTGGGCGTGGGCGCCGGCGCGATGGCGCTGCTGGCGTGGCAGTCAGACACGGAGATCGAGGCGGTCTTGCCGTTCGTGGCACAGCGATTGCCGAATTACCCCAAGATCAGCCTGACGTGGCTGCGCGACGAGATCGAGCGCACTCGTGACCGTGGTTACGCGCAGCTGCTGAACATACTGGTGGACCGCATGGGTGCGGTCGGCGTGCCGGTGTTTGGCTCCGATGGCAGGCCCATCGCGGCGCTCAGCATCGCGGCGCTGTCCGACCGCATTTCCTCGCGGCTGGACGCGCTGGTGGAGATGCTCAAGCGCGAGGCGGACATCGTCGCGGATGTGAAGAGGACCGTGACGGAAAGGCCGTGAATGTCGTGAATGCCGTAACTCCTAATACCGAAAGGCGAAAACAGCTTGGAATTCGTTAGAAACTTGCGGCTGTATTGAAACTCGGCAAGCTCGCTTTCGCTACATTCACGACATTCACGGCATTCACGACGAAAGGGTTTTCTTGAGTTTCATCACCGGCGTTGGACTGACGCCTTTCGGCAAGCATCCCGGACGCGGCACGCTCGATCTGATGAGCGCTGCGGCTGCGGCGGCGCTGGCCGATGCGCAGCTCGAACGCGCCGATGTGGACGGCGTGTTGTGCGGCTACTCGACCACGATGCCGCACCTGATGCTCGCTACGGTGTTTGCGGAGCACTTCGGATTGAAGCCCGCGTATGCCCACGCCATTCTGGTCGGCGGGGCCACCGGTTTCGCCATGGCGATGCTGGCGCATCACCTGATTGAATCCGGCGTGGCCAGGAACATCCTCGTAGTGGCAGGCGAGAACCGGCTTACCGGCCAGACCCGCGACTCTGCGATCCAGACCTTGGCGCAGGTCGGCCACCCGGCGTACGAAGTGCCGCTCGGTGCGACCGTTCCGGCGTACTACGGCCTGGTGGCATCGCGCTACATGCGCGAGCACGGCCACGGCGAAGCCGACCTGGCTGAACTTGCGGTGTTGATGCGCCGGCACGCCTGCCTGCATCCGGGCGCGCAATTCCGCGAGCCGATCACTGTAGACACGGTATTGGGTTCCAAGCCGGTCGCCACCCCGTTGAAGTTGCTCGATTGCTGTCCCGTCTCCGACGGCGGCGCGGCCTTCGTGGTGAGCCGCGACCGCAGCAATGATTTCGCGGTGCGCATCATTGGCACCGGCCAGGCGCATACCCATCAGCACGTCAGCGCCGCGGCGAGTCTGACGCAGTTCGGCGCCGCGTCTTCGGCTGCCAGGGCGCTGGAAGCGGCCGGTGTCGCCATCGGGGACATCGATTACGCCGCGATTTACGACAGCTTTACCATCACGCTCACCATCCTGCTCGAGGAGATCGGCCTGGCCTCGCGCGGCGCGGCGGGCAGGCTTGCGGCCGAGGGACATTTCAACCACGACGGAAAACTGCCGCTCAATACGCACGGCGGGCTGCTCTCCTACGGTCACTGCGGGGTGGGCGGCGCGATGGCGCACCTGGTGGAGACCCATTTGCAGCTCACGAACCGGGCCGGGAAGCGTCAGGCGAGAAACGCCCGCCGGGCGCTGCTGCATGGCGACGGCGGCGTGCTGTCCTCCCATGTTTCCCTCGTCATCGAGAGGGCGGCGTGACCACCGTGATCGCAGACTGGACCCGCGGCGGGGCAGGCATCGCCTATCAGGCGTGTGCTTCCTGCAAGGTGGTGTGGTATTTCCAGCGCGGGTTCTGTCCCGCCTGCGGCGATTCCAATCCCGTGACCCGGCAGGCTTCCGGGTCGGGAACAGTGCATGCCCGCACCAGCGTCGCGCGTGCGCCGACGGAGGAACTTCGCGCTCATGCGCCTTACCTGATCGTGCTGGTGGATGCCGACGAAGGATTTCGTCTTATGGCGCACGGCGACCCGACGCTCGAAATCGGCGACCGGGTGCGGGCACGATTCGTCGATCTCGCCGGCCGAAAGATTCCGTATTTCGAGCCGGCCGATGGCCGGCGATAAAAGCGTTGACGCAGAGGCCGCAGAGGAAAAACAAAGACGAGGAAAAGCGAGTGGGGGGTTATAAGCGGGGTGACTGTTCGCGAACCTGGGCGACCGATTTTCACTGCGAGGGATCGTCAACCAATGACAGACCTTAACACGCGCATTTTCCTGCCTTTTGCCTTTCCTAAAAGGGTACTCCACGCTATCGCGAGGGTATCCGTGTCCTCCGCGCACCCCTCAAGGGGGTATTGAAATGAATCCTCTGCGCGTTAAGGTGAAACCCTTACGGCCGGAGCTGCTGCGTTGGGTTTGGAATCCCACCGAAGGAAAACAATAATGAAAGACATGTTGCGCGAAGCGCTTCGCACCGTGCTCGATCCGAAATCCGTGGCAATTGTCGGGGCTTCGGAAAACCCGAACAAGCTAGGCGGACGCCCGCTGCTTTACCTGTCCCGTTACGGTTACAAGGGCAGGGTCTATCCGATCAATCCGAAGCGGCCCGAGGTGCAGGGCTACAAGGCCTATCCGTCACTCACGGATCTGCCCGAGGCGCCGGAAGTCGCGATCGTGGTGGTGCCGGGCGATGCCGCGGTGGAGGCGGTCGAGCAGTGCGCGCAACTGGGCGTGAGAGTGGCGATCGTGATGACTTCCGGTTTCGGCGAGACCGACGCCGAGGCCGGCAAGGCCAAGGAACGGCACATGCGCGAAGTCGCGCGCGCTCGCGGAATGCGCGTGATCGGGCCGAATTGCCAGGGGCTGGCCAACTTCGGCAGCGGCGCGATCCTTTCGTTTTCCACCATGTACATCGAAGCACCGCCCCAGGACGGGCCGGTGGGCATTGTCAGCCAGTCGGGAGCGATGAGCGTGGTGCCTTACGGCCTGCTGCGCCAACGCGGCATCGGCGTGCGCCATTCGCACGCCACCGGCAACGACTGCGACGTCACCGTCGCCGAACTGGCGTCGGTGGTGGCGGAAGACCCGGACCTGAAGCTGCTGCTGCTCTATCTCGAGGGCATCAGCGACCCGGAGCATCTCGCCGAAACCGCGCGCATTGCCCGCGAGCACGACCTGCCGGTGATCGCGCTGAAGAGCGGGCGCACGGCGGCAGGACAGGAAGCGGCACGCTCGCATACCGGCGCGCTCGCCAACGAGGATTGCCTGGTGGACGCCTTCCTGGTGAAGCACGGCATCTGGCGTGCCCGCGACACCGCGGAACTGGTCGGCAGCGTCGAGTTGTATTTGAAAGGCTGGAAACCGAAGGGGCGCAGGCTGGTGGCGATCAGCAACTCGGGCGCGGTGTGCGTGATGGCGGCGGACGCCGCCACCGCGGTCGGCATGCCGATGGCGAAGATCGCCGACCAGACCCGCGTGGAACTGACGAACATCCTGCCGGGCTTTGCCACCACCACCAATCCGATCGACATCACCGCGGCGCTGCTGACCAACAGCAGGCTGTTCTCGGACATCCTGCCGGTACTGGCGCGCGATCCGGCCGCCGACGCCTTCCTGATCGGCATCCCGGTGGCGGGGCAGGGCTACGACGTTGATGCCTTCGCCCGCGATTCGGCGGAATTCGCCCGTGCCACCGGCAAGCCGCTGGTGATGGCGGTGCCGCAGGCGAGTATCGCGGCAAAATTCAGGGAGCAAGGCCTGCCGGTTTTCACCACCGAAGCCGAAGCGGTCGCGGCGCTCAACCAGTTCCTGTCGCATCGCGAGCTGATGCAGAGCGCACGCGAACGCGGTGCCGCGTTCGCACGCGTGCCTCACCCGGCTACGGGGGGAAGCCTGCTCAACGAGGCGGACAGTCTGGCACTGTTGGCGCTTGCCGGCGTTCCGGTGGTCAGGCACCGCCTGTGCAAATCCGCGGACGAAGCGGCGGCGACTTTGGCCGAGCTGGGCGCGCCGGTGGCGGTGAAAGGCTGTTCATCCGATGTGGTGCACAAATCCGAGCTGGGACTGGTGCGGCTTGGTCTCGATGACGAACAAACAGTGCGCGCGGCCTACCGGGAAACGGAACGCACGCTGCGCGGGCAGCGCGCGCGTTTCGACGGTGCAATCGTGGCAAAGATGGCGAGGGGCCGACAGGAGCTGATGATCGGTGCGCGCATGGATCCGGTGTTCGGACCAGTGGTGCTGGTCGGCGACGGTGGCAAGTACGTCGAAGCGATGCCCGATGTGCAGGTGCTGCTGTCGCCATTCAACGACAGCGAAGTGAAGGCAGCACTCGCCAGGCTGCGTATCGCGCCGCTGCTGGCGGGCGTGCGCGGCGAGCCCGCGCTGGATGTGGACGCATTCTGCGCGGCCGTTCTGGCGGTTTCCCAACTGATGATGAACCCCGAATCGAGGGTATCGAATCTCGATCTCAATCCGGTGCTGGTGGGCGCGAAGGGGGAGGGATGTATTGCTCTGGATGCAGTCGTGTATACGACGGTGACGAGTGACGGGTGACGAGTGACAAGCGGCGGGTGGCAAGCTCTATCTGATGGGTAACGACGTAAACGCGGGCCCAAGCGCGTTTTTTGCCCCTTGAATCACAGACTTTCGGAGATGCTTCTCTCCCGTCACTCGTCACTTGTCACCAGTCACCGCATTTACCAGCTTCCGCTCGCGCCGCCGCCTCCGGATCTGCCTCCGCCGCCGGAGAACCCGCCGCCGCTGGAGAAACCACCCGCGCTGCCGCTGCCGGGGCGGATGACCATGCCGCCGATTTCGGCGTAGCCCTTGGTGGCGAGGTCCTCGCGCGCCTTGCGATACCAGGGCTGGCGGGAAACGAAGACCTTGGTGAGTGGATAGAGTACGGCGTAGGTGCCGAGTATCTTGAGCGCGGCGCCGCTGCCGAAAATGAACATCGGGAACATCGACCAGAACGGGATCAGGAAGAAATACAGGAACCAACCCATCCCGCCCGGCGTGACCAGGCCGATGAAGGTGAACAGCCCAATGATGCCGAACACGAAAGCGCCGATCAGGATGCGCTCCGTCAGCGGCATGTCGGGCGCGCGCACGTGGAAACCGGACGATTCCCCTTCGGGCGCCAACCAGTCGGCGTCGGCTCCGGCCGAGCGCCTTCCCTCGAGAATCTGAATCACCGCGGTGACCCCGGCCTCGATGCCGACGTCGTAGTTGCCCTCGCGGAAGCGCGGGGTCATCAGGTCGCGGATGATGCGGCTGGCGGTGGCGTCGGTGAGCGTGCCCTCGAGTCCGTAGCCGACCTCTATGCGGATCCTCCGGTCCTGCGGCACCACCAGGATCAACACACCGTTGTCCTTGTCGCGGCTGCCGAGCTTCCACTCCTCGAACACCCGCACCGAATAGTCCTCGACGCTTTCACCGCCCAGGGTCGGGGCGGTGAGCACGACGATCTGGTTGCCGGTGGCACGCTCGTGGGCCTGCAGCATGACGGCTAGGCGTTCGCGCGCGTGTTTTGAAAGGATCCCGGCCTGGTCTACCACGCGGCCGGAGAGATAGGGAATCGCCGTATCCTGCGCAGCCGCCGGAGCGGCGAGCCAGCATAGAGCGAGCAGTGCGCACGCGATCCGGTTCATCGCTCCCCCTTCAACTGCAGCACCGCATTCGTAAGCTCGTCCGCGGCGCTTTCGTCGGCGCGGTAGCCGCGCTCCAGGAGCAGCGCTTCCAGCCCTTCCAACCCGGCGTGCAGCGCTCCCGCGACATTGCCGCCACTGAGTAGCAGCGTCATCCGGTCGGTCAGTCGCTGCCAGTCGTCGCGGTCGATCCGCGCCTCGAACCCGTCGTCGGCAAGAATGACGACCTTGCGCTCGAACAGGCTCACCAGCAGCAGAATGCCGATGCGGCCCCGGGTGCGGTCGAGTCCGCGGTCGAAGAACAGCGCCTTGGCGTACTGGGTGACCTCGAGGTCGCGGCGCCGTCGGTCCGTGAACAGTCGCGCAACCGGTTCGAGCAGTACGGCGAGAAGCGCCAGTACCGCCCCGCTGCCGAGGATGACAACGGCGTGCCTGAGCGCAGATTCCCCGGCCTCCCAGTCGTAGACGATAAGCGACCGGGCCGCGGAATAGAGCGCCGCCAGGGCGGCGCCGAGTGCAAACGCCTTCCACGGCGCCTCCGGGTAGGAGTCGGATTTCCCGATCACTGCGGCCACCGCCTGGACCCCGGTTCGGGTTTCGAGCCCGGCGACTCGGGCGGATAGCAGGCTCTGTTCCTCTTCGGTAAGGCGCATCGGATATGTCTTCGGGATGGGTGCTGACAGCCGTATTGTGAACGCCCTGGAGGCATTTCTGGAAGCGGTTTGCGGTCGATGTGAGCTGGCGAAAGACCGCATTCAGCACGAATCGGGCCATGAAAAAATGCGATTCGTCGGCGCTTCCCCTATGAAAAACGTGCATTCAGCGATTGACAACGCAGCAACCACTCGGCATTCTCTGCTCGCCGTGCCTTTGCTTCTGGCAAGGCAATTGAGATTGAGACATGACCAAACCCTAGACAGGAGGCATCACAATGGCCACAAAGAAGAAGACCACCAAGAAGAAGTCCGCGAAGAAGTCCAAGAAAGCGGCCCCGAAGAAAGCCAGGAAGGCTGCGAAGAGAGCGGCCCCGAAGAGGACGAAGAAGGCTGCGAAGAAGAAGAGCGGCGTCAAGCGCAAGCCCAACGCGGCTTTCATGAGGCCGATGACGCCCACCGCGTCGCTCGCTGCAGTGATCGGCAGTTCCCCTATGCCGCGCACCGAGGTTACCAAGAAACTGTGGGCCTACATCAAGAGGAACAGCCTGCAGGATAGCAAGAACCGGCGCAACATCAACGCCGACGACAAGCTGCAGGATGTTTTCGGTGGCAAGAGGCAGGTTTCGATGTTCGAGATGACCAAACTGGTCTCACGGCACCTCAAGTAAGCTTCTCCTGCTTAACTCGGCCACCCGGGCCGGCTGATGCCGGTCCGGGCAGTCGGGCAACCTGCTGCCGCGGCAGTTGCGGTTTTCACCACCCTTGCCTCGATCCCACGAGGTGAGGGGGTCTCTGCGCTTACTCGCGCGATACACGGATTTTCATTGATTGCAGGCGCGCTTTTTCCCGCGTTGGTCGGTTTCAAGAGCGCGACCATGCTGCTGGGCGCGGCGATCGGCCTGTTCGCAGGCATCGCCTACGTGGTGGTGATCATCGCGGTGGCGCTGCTGCCGGAAACGCGCGGCAAGCAACTCGCCGTCTACGACTGACTAAAGCAAAAGATCTTTCACCGCAGAGGCGCAAAGGCGCAGAGGAAACGCAGAGAAAACCAAAAAATGAAACGTGTCAAAAAGCGGAGGGATCCCGATTTGCCGCCACCCAATCGAAGAATCGCGGTATCGCGACTATCCACTTCTTATCTTGCCTTTTCACCACAAGTTGTTTTGCTTTCCTTTGCGTTTCCTCTGCGCCTTTGCGCCTCTGCGGTTAATGGGTTCTGTTTGACCTCACAGCGAGGCGAGGAAGGCGAGCAGGGCATCGCGATCGGCCTTCGGCATGGCGCGGAAGGCATCGCGCGAGACCGCTGCCTCGCCGCCGTGCCAGAGGATCGCCTCCGCGGCATTGCGCGCGCGGCCGTCGTGCAGCAGTGCGCCATGGCCGTTCACTTTCTCCGACAGCCCCAATCCCCATAGCGGCGGCGTGCGCCACTCGCTGCCGCCTGCGCGGTAGTCCGGACGGCGGTCCGCCAGTTCCTCGCCCATGTCGTGCAGCAGCAGGTCGGTGTAGGGACGGATGGTCTGATTGGCCAGCACAGGTGCGGCGGGAAATTCCCCCGTCTGCAGTTGCGGAACGTGGCAGACAGCGCAGCGCGCCGCTTCGAAGACTTGCGTGCCGCGCACGACCTGCGGGTCATCCGCGTTGCGGCGCGCCGGCACCGCCAGCGTGCGCAGATACGATTCCACCGCGGTCAGCCGCTGGGCGGTGAGTTCCGGATTACCGGCGAACATCATTTCCTTGCACGTCTTCTGGATCGGCGGGCAGTTCTGTTCCGGAAAAAGGTCATTGCTGAGGCCCAGATCGCCGATGAACGCAGCAGCGATCTGCTGCCGCAGCGTCGGCTGATTGGCTTTCAGTCCGAAGCGCCCGACGGCGGTTTTCCCCGCAATCATGTCCCACACCACGTTGGTCTTGCCACGGATGCCGTCCTTCGGCTCGCGCCCGGCCAGCGCGAGGATGGTTGCGTCCGGAATGGCTTCGAGCAGGCCCATGCCGATCAGCGGCGGCGCCATCCGCGGCGAAATCATGATGTCCTCTCCCAGCGGCCCGAATCCCAGCTCGGCGATGCGGATCTGCGGAGTTCGCAGCCGCACGACTTCGCCGTCTGCCAGCGTGACGCTGCGCTCGTTCCAGGCCACCTGCACCGTGCCTTCGGCGGGCAACAGCCGCGGCACGCCGAAGGTCTGCAGCTGGTCGCCGTAGTGCGGATGCGGCCTGGGCCCGCCGTGCGCGTTGTCGCCCGGCAGGCTCAGGCGCACGATCAGCGACAGTGCTGAGGCTTCGATGCGGCGGCACAGGAGCTGCGGCGAACTGTCGCGCTCAGGCCCCTGCGGTGGAGCGCTGCACTCGTGCGCAGGTTGCATCGCCGCGTCGCGCGACGGTGCGTCCGGGGAACCGCGGCCGTTGCCGCGATGGCAGGCCACGCAGGAATCGGCGTTCGAAGTCGGCCCGCGGCCCCACATTCCGCCCTCGAACCAGTAGAACGCCCATTGCGTGTTGAAAAACTTGTGGCCTTCGGTGAATTGCTTGAGCGCCTCCCCGTCGAGCGACGGAGCCGGTTGCAGGTAAGCCGCCTCGCTTTCGTCGGCGATGGTAAGAATGCCGCCGGACAACTGCGTGGGATCGAGGCGCGGCGCTTCCGCGGCGACCAGCAACGCAGCCGCGGGCGCGAGCCAGAGCGGGGACAGGAGCAGGCGACGGAGAAAGAGGGTTGGCCGCATCGGCGATCGCGCGTGACCGGATGGGGCCCATTATGTCATCGGTCGCCGGGCTGTTGGCAAGCGCCGTGCAGGGTTGGGTTACGATAGCCTGACGAACTTGTCGAGGATGACCAAATGAAACAAGCACCCATCGCCCCGGGGACGCTGGACAAGCTGCGGCGCGTCTCCACCGCGACGCT
>CAYNFN010000258.1:0-8251 GCA_964396485.1 uncultured Alcaligenaceae bacterium | reverse complement strand
CCGAATTCCTCCCAGCTTTTATACCGGATTCGTTTGGTTTTCTCTGCGTTTCCTTTGCGCCTTTGCGCCTCTGCGGTGAAGATAAGAAGTGGATAGTCTCGACATACGTGATTTATCGATTGGGCGGCGATGGTCCCGAATTCCTCCCAGCTTTTATACCGGATTCGTTTGGTTTTCTCTGCGTTTCCTTTGCGCCTTTGCGCCTCTGCGGTGAAGAATTAATGGTTGTGAAGGTTTGTGCTCTAGTCAGCCTTTGAAACGAGCGGCGACCGCCGCGCTTTCGCGGGCGAGCAGGAACTGATCCGAGGTTACGGCGACGAACAGCGCGCCGAGCTCGATCCAGCGTTTGGCGTCGGCCTCGGCGAAGGCCAGGATCCCCGGCGCCTTGCCGGCCTTGCGAATGCGCTTGATGGCGTCGGCCATTGCCGCCTGCACCTCGGGATGACCCGGGTTGCCCAGATGGCCGAAGTCGGCAGCGAGGTCCTGCGGTCCGATGAAAAGGCCGTCGATGCCGTCGATCGCCGCGGTCTTCTCGATCTCGGCCAGCGCCGCCCGGGTTTCCACCTGCACGATCAGGCAGATCTCTTTGTCGGCGTGGGCAAGGTAATCCTTCACCCGTCCGAAGCGGTTGGAGCGGGAATTGGTCGACACGCCGCGCACGCCCCTCGGCGGGTAACGCACCGCCGCCACCGCGCGCTTCGCCTCCTCGGCGCTCTGCACGTAGGGAATGACAAATGACTGCACGCCGATGTCGAGCAGCCGCTTGAGCACGACCGTATCGTTCCATTGCGGCCGCACCAGCGCGGAGACCGGGTACGCCGCGATCGCGTGCAACTGGTGATGCACCTGCGGCAGGTCCGCGGGCGCGTGCTCGGTGTCCACCAGCACCCAGTCGAAGCCGGCGCCGGCACAGATTTCCGCCGACGCATGACTGGCGAGGCTCAGCCAGCAACCGACTTGCGGCCGGCCCTGGCGCAATGCCCGCTTGAGCTGATTGATGTACATATCCATTTATTCCCCCCGGGATTGTTTTCGTGTGCGAGGTGCGATTGTACTGTCTCTTTGCAGCGCACTCGCCCTTTACAGCGTGCGCGGCGCGCCCGAGAATGCCGCCATTGCAGAGACAACAACGATGACCAAGCATCTTACGTTCGAAGGCGTGTACCCGATCCTTGCGACGCCCTTCGACGACAGCGAAAACCTGGACCTCGAATCCTTCGACCGGCTGGTGCGCTTCATGGCCGGTCTTGGCGTGGACGGCATCACCATCCTCGGCGTGCTGGGCGAGGCCAGCCGCCTGCTCGACGGCGAGCGCGCCAAGCTGATCCGCACTGCGGTTGCCGCGGCGGGCGCGATGCCGGTCATCGTCGGCGCCAGCCACAGCGGCACCCGCGCGGCGACGGAACTCGCGCAGATGGCGGAGAATCTCGGCGCCAAGGCCGTGATGGTCACGCCTCACGCCGAGGCCGTGCCGAACGACGATCGCATCGTCGAGTACTACAGGAGCATCGCGGAAGGCATACGTATTCCGATCGTGGCGCAGGATCACCCTGCCTCGACACAGGTGCACATGGCGGCAGCGTTGCTGCTGAGGATCCTCAGGGAAGTGCCGCAGGTTGCCAGCATCAAGGAGGAATCCGTGCCGACCGCGCCGAAAATCCGCGCATTGGCCGCCGGCATGAAAGACCGCAAGGTGCCGATCCTGACCGGACTCGGCGCACTTTATGGATTGTTCGACCTGCAGGCCGGCTCGTCCGGTTTCAACACCGGCTTCGCGTTTCCCGAGGTGCTGATGGCGATGGTGAAAACTGCACGCGCGGGCAATTGGGCAAAAGCGCAGGAGATCTATACGCGCTTCCTGCCGCTGATCGTGTTCGAGCAGCAACCGGGCGTCGCGATCAGGAAGGAAATTCTACGGCTGAGGGGCGCCCTCACGACCAGCAAGGTGCGCCATCCCGGCGCGGCCCTGCAACCGGCAACCGCGGAGCAGCTGCGCAAGCTGATCGATGCCCTGCTGCCCGGCCAGGATCTTTCTCGACCTGTTTCTCTCTAGACCTTCACCTCAATTAAACCTTCACCGCAGAGGCGCAAAGACGCAGAGGAAACGCAGAGAAATGCAAATTGGGTAAAAAGCTGATAAGAACCCGGTGCGACATTCTCTCCGATTGCCCCATGCGCTTTTACAAATTATCTGGTTTCGGTTTCCTTTGCGTTTCCTCTGCGCCTTTGCGCCTCTGCGGTGAAGGTTTTGATTCTCCGTTGGTCAGGCAATGGCCTTCTCCACGTCACCGCTGACCACCATGCGATCGCGCCCGGTGCGTTTGGCTATGTACAAGGCATGGTCCGCCGCCTCGAGAATTCCTTCGGCATCCCTTGCATGGGACGGAAACTCGGCCACACCCAGGGATGCCGTGACCGGCGGCAGCAAATGCCTCTGGTGCGGAATTTCCAGCCCGCGAATGGCCTCCAGGATCTGTTTGCCCCTCTCTTTCGCGGACTCCAGCGGCGCATCCGGCATCAGGATCACGAACTCCTCGCCGCCGAAACGGCAGGCGACGTCGCTGCCGCGCACCTGCGTCTGCAGCAACTGGCCGATGGCGCGCAGTACCGCATCGCCGGCCTCGTGCCCGTACTCGTCGTTGTAGTTCTTGAAGTGATCGATATCGAGGATAAGGAGCGAAGCCGCACTGCCCCTGCGGCGGGAACGCATGATCTCCTGGGCCAGGCCGGCATCCAGGAAACGCCGGTTGAACAGCCCGGTCAGGGGATCGCGCAGCGCCTGGTGACGCAGGGTACTTTCGGTTTTCCGGATCTCCACAAGGTTGAGCCACAGCGTGTACAACACATAGACGAGCAATACCAGGCCGAGGAGCGTAACGGCCCAGAAACTCGCGCGCGCCGTCGTCACGGTTTCCTGCACGCGGCTTTCATGTATCGAAAATGCGCGCGCCTCGTCGCTGCGGAACTCGCCGATAAGTTTCCTTATCCTGTCCATGGTCCGCTTGCCTTCGTTGGTCATGGTAAGTTTCTGCGCGGCGGCAAATCCGGAGCGCCGGCGCAGTTCAATCGAGGTCTGCAGCTCGCGGAATTTGAGGAACACCAGCGCCTGAAGCGCGTCGAGCCTGCGTTCCCAGTTCGTATCGTGCGGCGTGTCCTGGTAAAGCTCCATGAAGGTGGAGGTCAGGCTGGTCAGCGCTTCGTTGTAGGCTTCGAGGTAGTCGGCATTGCCGGTGATGATGAAACCGCGTTGGCTGGTCTCGGCATCGACCAGCCGCCCCTGAAGTTCAACCACGAGCCGCGAGGAGTTGAGAGCTCGCGCAGTGTTGCGGGAATGTTCGACAAGTTGCACGTGGTTGCGGTACGTGATGGCCGCATCGGTGATCAGGACCATGAACAACACCAGAAGGCCGATCGCGGGATTAAGAGTCAGCAGCCACTTGCGCATGATTCAGTCCCGATGCCGCATGCATACCGGATGCGGAACATATTTCCGGCAGCAAAGAATGCCGGCTTCAGGGATTCTCAAGTTCCGCAGTCCGGTCTTCATAGGCCTTCAACATGCATTCGACTTCGTTGCACACATCGCGGATTCCGGAGGTCCATTGGCGCTGCGTTTGCATGAGCGCGGAAGGGTCCGCACCACGGCGGATGGCCTCGCGAAACGCATACGCCATGCGCTCTTCCGCCAGCGCAAGCCGGCTGTTCGAGCACAACATTTTCTCGGCATTGGACCTGGCCCTGCTGCAGTCCAGTGCGGCCGCTGCCGGAACCGGTGTGGCGAGCATGATCGCAACTGTAGCCAGCAAACAATTTCTCATCAATTCCTAGACTTACTTCTTTCCGGAAGGGCGGGAGAGTGATCCGGCATTTTAACGCGGCAGGACCGATCCGGACCGAGCTCGTGGCCCTAAATTTTCATGCGGAAACGAATGCGACAGATGTCCGGCCACGTATGCCGCTGTTTTGCACAAACGACTTTGCGTCAGGCAAGCAGCAGGCGGCCGCCGACAAGCTTGGGAACCGCAACGAGCGCGCTGAGTTCCGCAGCGTAATGGACTTCGTGGGTGAGACCGCGCTCGATCATCATCCTGCCGACACGGGCACGCAGCAGGCAGTCGGCGGCATCTTCGGCGCGGAACAGGCTGCGGGCGGCTAGCGCCGCATCGGAGAAATCGCTGCTTTCGTTCAATTCGTTCGACAGCAGATCGACGAGATAACCGGCGCCGTAAAGGTCTTCGAGATTGACCATGCCCATCGAGCCGGAACAGACGATCAGGATGGTCTGCCCGGGATGGCTCCTGAGAACCCGTTCGACCACCGCTTCGCCGTTCAGAAGCGCTGCTGCATAAACGTGCTCGGCGTGCGAGGACTGCCGCAGCGCTACCGTACCGTTGGTGGTGGAGTAGATGAGCGTCCGCCCGGCGATGTCTTCCTTCAGCAACGCGAGCGGCGTGGGTGACGCAAAACCCGGCAGGGTCTGCGCGTACAACTCCCCGGCCAACACGTAACTGCCCTTCGGATGCTTCTGCGCTTCGGCGTTGGCACCGGCTTCGTCCAGCGTCGGAATCACCTCGGTGGCTCCGTTGGCGAGCGCCGTGATGATGGTGGAAGTGGCGAACAGCACGTCGAGCACGATCGCCACCTTGCCTTCGAGGCGCTCGTGATCGAGATCTTCCTTGCGAAAGAGGACATGGACCTTGTGTTTGAACAGATCGCTCATTTGGCCAGGCTCCCCGGGTTGCGGCGCCGGAACATGCCGTAGCCTTCCATGGTCATGACCTGCTCTCCGTTCTGATTGAATACTTCCCAGCGGGTCTTGACCAATCCCATTTCGGGCCTGCTTGCAGAGGCGCGGACTTCGAGCGTGGTGCGCTGCGCGCGGATGATATCGCCGGGACGCACCGGCTGGAGCCATTTTAGATTGTCGATGCCGGGCGAACCCAGGCTGGCCGAATCGAGCATGTAGGAGTCGAACATCATGCGCATCACCAGCGCAACCGTATGCCAACCGCTGGCGATCAGGCCGCCGTACAGCGAGACCTTCGCCGCCGCTTCGTCGACGTGGAACGGCTGCGGATCGAATTGCTTCGCAAAGGCGATGATCTCGTCCTTGTCGACCCGCTTCTCGCCGATCTGGTGCGTTTCACCGACCTTGAAATCTTCCCAGTAATGCTTGTACAAAAACTCTCTCTTTCATTAGGTCTTCACCGCAGAGGCGCAAAGGCGCAGAGGAAACGCAGAGAAATGCAAATTGGGTAAAAAGCTGATAAGAAGCCCCTGCGACATTCTCTCCATTTGCCCCATGCGCTTTTACACGTTATCTGGTTTCGGTTTCCTTTGCGTTTCCTCTGCGCCTTTGCGCCTCTGCGGTGAAGGTTTAGTGCGCTTTTGCGGTGAGGTTCAGATACGCACCCAGGATTTACGGGGCGCCTTGAGTTGTGCCGCGGGCTGGTCTTCCTTCATGGTGGCGAAGCGCTGCCGCTGATACGCAGCGTTGCCGAAGAGAACGTCGATCGCGGTGAGCCTCTTGAAGTAATGGCTGACGTTGAGTTCGTCGGTCATGCCCATGCCGCCGTGCAACTGGATCGCCTGCTGGCCGACATAGCGCCCGGCCCGGCCGATCATTTCCTTCGCCGCGGCGATGGCTTTGCGGCGCTCCGGCACGTTCTGCGAATCCACCCGCGATGCGGCGAGCACCGTCATCGAACGCGCCTGCTCGAGATGGATCAGCATGTCCACCGCGCGGTGTTGCAGCGCCTGGAAGCGCCCAATCGGCTGACCGAACTGCTGGCGGGTCTTGAGATACTCGACCGTGGCCGCGTGCAACGCGTCCATGATGCCGACTGCTTCGGCACACAGGGCCGCCATCGCACGGTCGGCGACCGCCTCGATCAGCGGCATTGCCGCGTCGAGCGTGCCGATCACCGACTCCGGGCCGACTTTCACGCCGCCGAGTTGCAGATCGAGCGCGCGGGTGCCATCGAACAGCGGATACTCCCGGCCGCCGAGCGTTTCCGCGTCGGCCTCGACGATGAACAGCGTGACGCCGTGTGCGTCGCCCGGGTTGCCCGATGTACGCGCGGAGACAATAAACTTTTCCGCCACCGGGCCGTGCAGCACCAGCGTCTTCTCGCCTTCCAGAACGAAGTTGTTGCCGTCGCGCATTGCGCGGGTTTCGACATGGCCAAGTTCGAAGCGCGCATTCGGTTCAGCATGCGCAAACGCCAGCAACATCGACCCGTCGATGATCTTCGGGATCAGGATCTTCTTCTGCCATTCGGCGCCGCCTAGATCCACGCAGCCGCCCGCCAGCACCACGGTGGCGAGGTAAGGCTCGAGCGAAAGATGCCGGCCCAGCGCTTCCATCACCAGCATGGTCTCGACTCCGCCGCCGCCGAAGCCGCCGTAGTCCGGCGAGAACGGCACGCCGAGCACGCCCAGCGACGCCAGCCCTTCCCATAGCTGCGCATTCATCGGCATGCGCTCGGCGAGCATCTTGCGGCGTTGCTCGAAGCTGCAATTCCTCTCCAGGAAGCGTTGCACGCTGTCCTTGAGCATCTGCTGTTCTTCAGTCAGTGAAAAATCCATCAGTTCAAAACCTCACTAAAACCTCACTAAATCCTCACCGCAGAGGCGCAAAGGCGCAGAGGAAACGCAGAGAAAACAAAAGAAACTTGTCGGGATAAGTGCAACAAGCGGGCTGCTTGCGTTAACAGAGAGTCCCAAAACTGGCCACGATGCTCAGAACTTAACATTTATTCTGGTTTGCCTTCCTTTGCGTTTCCTCTGCGCCTTTGCGCCTCTGCGGTGAGGTCTAAAGGTTTGCATGGTTTAGAGTCCCAGAACCATCTGCGCAATGATGTTGCGCTGGATCTCGTTGGAGCCGCCGTAGATGCTGGTCTTGCGGTAGTTGAAGTAACGCGTGGCGAGCGGCGCGGCATAGTCCGGGCCGACATGAGCGCCGATCCAGTGGTCGCCCCAGGCCATCGGCAGGTGCGGCAGAGCATAAGGCCCCACCGCCTCCATCATCAGTTCGGTGAGATCCTGCTGGATCTCGGTACCCTTGATCTTCAGGATCGAGGCCTCCGGTCCCGGCGCCTTGCCGTCACGGTCGGCGGCCGCCACCCGCAGGTTGGTTATCTCCAGCGCCATCAGGTCTATTTCCACCTGCGCGACGCGGTCGCGAAACAGCGGATCTTCGATCAGCGGCCGCCCGCCCGCCCGTTCCTCGGAGGCGATGTGCTTGAGGTAACGCAGTTCCCGCTTCGAGTGCCCCACTCCTGCGATGCCGGTGCGCTCGTGCGACAACAGAAACTTGGCGTAGGTCCAGCCCCGTCCCTCGTCGCCCACCAGGTTCTGCGCCGGCACATTCACATTCTCGAACCAGATCTCGTTGACCTCGTGCTCGCCGTCGAGCGTGATGATCGGGCGTACGGTCACGCCGGGGGAGTGCATGTCGATCAGCAGGAAGGAAATGCCCTCCTGCTTTTTGCCTTCGCTCGAGGTGCGCACCAGGCAGAAACACACGTCCGCCCACTGGCCGTGGGTATTCCACGTCTTCTGGCCGTTGACGATGTAGTGGTCGCCCTGGCGCTCGGCGCGGGTCTTGAGCGAAGCCAGGTCGGAACCCGATCCCGGTTCGGAATAGCCCTGGCACCACCAGTCCTCGCTGGAAAGAATACGCGGCAGGTAATGCTTCTTCTGCCATTCGCTGCCAAAGGCGATGATGACCGGCCCGACCATATGCAAACCAAATGGCGTGAGCCGCGGCGCACCTGCGGCCGTGCACTCCTCCTCGAAAATGTAGCGCTGGATCGGCGACCAGCCGGTGCCGCCGTGCTCCACCGGCCAGCCGGCGGCAATCCAGCCCTTTTCGAACAGGATTTTCTGCCAGCGAACGTAGTCGTCCTTGCCGAGCCGGCGGTGTTCGAGGACCTTGCGTGACACGTCGCCGGGGAGACGGGTACGGACAAACTCGCGCACCTGATCGCGGAACGCGATTTCTTCCCTGGTGTAATTCAGATCCATCGGGAATATCTCTGGTGGAGACTTCAAAGGCCCGGCCGGATCAATGAATGGCCGGTCGAGTGTACAGGGAAGCTCTGATCAAGTTCCACATGCGCGACCGAGGCGATTCGGGTCGAGGGCAAGACGGCGAGGACGCCGTGTAGCCGGCCTACATAAGGAGGAGCCGACGCAGACATCGGCCCGAATCGCCCGGTCCCTCGAAAGAGTCGAAATGTCATTGGGT
>CAYNFN010000257.1:0-14617 GCA_964396485.1 uncultured Alcaligenaceae bacterium | reverse complement strand
CGCGGCCTTTCTCGAACAGCGGCGTTTCCGGTGAGTTCAGATACTTGGGATCGCCCTGATCGATGATGCGCCCGCCGAAACCGATGATCACGCCGCGCTGATTGTGGATCGGAAACATGATGCGGTCGCGGAAGCGGTCGTAGCGCCGCCCCTGCTCGTTCACAATCACCAGCCCGGCTTCGCTCAGCGACTTCGACTGATAATCGGCGAACACCGACTCCAGGTTCTGCCAGCCGTCGGGAGCGTAACCGAGGCCGTAGCGGGCGGCGATTTCGCCGCTGAGCCCGCGGCCCTTCAGATAGGCCACCGCCCGTTCCGAGGTCTTGAGCTGCGCCTTGTAGTACTGCGATGCCTTGAGCATGCCCTCGGTGAGATCTTCGGCGGCCTCGGCCTTTTCCTTCTGGCGCGGGTCGGGAACCTGCTCGGGCACGGTCATGCCGGCACGACCGGCGAGTTCCTTGACCGCGTCGACAAAGCCCATGCCCTGGTACTCCATCAGAAAGCTGATCGCGGTGCCGTGCGCGCCGCAGCCGAAGCAGTGATAAAACTGCTTGGTGGGGCTCACCGTGAACGACGGCGATTTCTCGCTGTGGAAGGGGCAGCGGGCGGCGTAGTTGGATCCGGCCCGCTTGAGCGGCACGTAGGACTCGATCAAGTCCACGATATCCACTCGGTTGAGGAGGTCCTGGATGAAGGACTGTGGAATCATTTCGTCGGCATCATCTCGCGCTCGGTTCCCCTTACAACCGGGGCCGGTCGCCGTCAGCGGAACTCCTCGGGGCTTTCGAAGAATTATAGGTTACTTTCCACGGATTTCCGGGAAAGCCACGATCGCCGAAATCAGGCGATTTCGTATTATCTTTGAATCACTTGCCCGATCCCGCGGCCTTGACTTGGGCCGCCACCTCAGCCAATTCGGCGCATCCCCGACTCGCAAGTCGCGAAGCCACCCCTAGCCTGGATAATTCATGAAGACGCCCCTGTTTGTGGAGAATGGCTGGCGTACCGTGTCAAAGGGCAAGCGCTTGCACGGTACAGTGTGTCGCGTCGGGCTACTCGGGCGCTGGCGGCCGATTTCCGGCCATTTGCTGCATGCCTGCCTTGCCGATAGAGTGATCTATCGGCTGCGCCAGTCGAGCCGCAACTGGCTCGGAACTCGACTCGCCATCATCCCGAGTCGCTCATGAATTATCCAGGCTAGCGGCAAGGGGCGCCAGCGCGCCGCAGCCTTCCGTTACCCCGACAACTTCACTTTGACCAGCGTTGATGCCTTGCCCATGTCGGCGCGCCCGGCCAGTTGGGGTTTGAGCACGGCCATCACCTTGCCCATGTCCGCCATACCGTTGGCGCCGCATGACTGAATGGCGGCGGCAACCGCCGCCTCGACCTCGGCATCGGACAGAGCCTTCGGCAGGTAGGCCTGCAATACCGACAACTCGAATTGCTCGACGTCGACCAGGTCCCGGCGCCCGCCTTTCTGGAACTGCTCGATTGAATCGCGCCGCTGCTTGATCATCTTCTCGATCACCGACATCACGTCGGCATCGCTCATGTCCTTGCGCTCGTCCACCTCGCGCTGCTGGATAGCCGCGAGCAGCAAACGGATGGCGGACAAGCGCTGCGCGTCCTTCGCGCGCAACGCTGTTTTCATGTCGTCGGTGATTCGGGCCTTTAAAGTCATGTGAAGGGTAAAGGGTGAATGCGTTAAGAGCAGAAGCGAAAAGGGTGAAGGTCTTACCCTTCACCCTTCACTGTTCATCCTTCACGGGATTGCTCAATAGAGCTTGGGCGGAAGGAGCTGGTTGCGCAGGCGCTTGTGATGGCGCTTGATGGCAGCAGCGAGCTTGCGTTTGCGCTCGGAGGTGGGCTTCTCGTAGAATTCGCGCGCCCGCAGTTCGGTCAGCAGACCGGTTTTTTCCACCGTGCGCTTGAAGCGGCGCATGGCCACTTCAAACGGCTCGTTTTCCTTGACTCGAATCGTCGGCATAGAAAGTGAAGTAAAACAGTCCTGAAAGTTGTCGGCCAAAACAAAGGGGCGCATTCTAGCAATAATCCCCTGATTTGCATATACAACCAGGCGATTGGCCGTCCTTGTGCCCGACGCCGCGCAGTGCCCGCATACCCCTGTCACGGCCGACCATTCCCCTTTAACTCAATGCCTTATGCTGGTTCTCGGTATCGAAACGTCTTGCGATGAAACCGGGGTCGCCCTCTACGATACCGGGGCGGGGCTGCTCGGTCATACGCTTTTCTCCCAGGTGGCGATGCACGCCGAGTACGGCGGGGTGGTGCCGGAGCTCGCGTCCCGCGATCACGTGCGCAGGCTTTTGCCGCTGACCCGGGAGCTGCTGGAGCGCTGCGGACGCCGCCTTGCCGATATCGACGCGATCGCCTACACCCAGGGACCGGGGCTGGCAGGCGCGCTGCTGGTGGGCGCAGCCGTGGCAGCGAGCCTGGGTTATGCGCTTAACGTGCCGGTGGTCGGACTGCACCATCTCGAAGGCCACCTGCTGTCGCCGCTGCTTGCCAGCCCGGCGCCGCGGTATCCTTTCATCGCGCTGCTGGTTTCCGGCGGCCACACCCAACTGATGCGCGTGGGCGCGGTGGGCGACTACCAATTGCTTGGCGAGACGGTGGACGACGCCGCCGGCGAGGCCTTCGACAAGACTGCCAAGCTGTTGGGCTTGTCCTACCCCGGCGGTCCAGCGTTGTCGCAGTTGGCGCAATCCGGCAATCCCAGGCGCTTCAAGTTGCCGCGGCCGATGCTTGCCAGCGGCGATTCAAATTTCAGTTTTTCCGGATTGAAAACTGCGGTGCTGACGCTGGTGCGCGCAGCCGATCCGGGCAGTAACACCAAAGCCGACATCGCCGCTTCGTTTCAGCAGGCGATCGTCGAAGTCCTGGTCGCCAAGTCGGCCCGCGCCGTCGCCAGGGAAGGATTGGACCAACTGGTGGTCGCCGGCGGAGTCGGCGCCAATCGCCCGTTGCGCGAGGCAATGTCGAAGAAAGCTGAACGCGAGGGCTTCGAGGTGTTCTACCCGCCGCAGGATCTGTGCACCGACAACGGGGCGATGATCGCTTTCGCCGGCGCGCTGCGTCTCGCGGCCGGCGCGCCTGCCGGCACAGGCCTGGGCTTCACGGTGCGGCCGCGCTGGAATCTGGAAGAACTCAAGAGCGTTTCAACAGCCTGATCCTGCTTTCGTTGCCGGCGAGCAACCTTTCGATGTTGCCGCGGTGGCGCCACAGCAGCAGAACCGCGATCACCAGCACCGCCCAGGTCATCGGCGCCCAGCCGAGAAAGTGGAAAGCCGCGAGCGGAGACAGCGCCGCCGCGACGATCGCCGCCAGCGACGAATAACGCGAGACCACCGCCACCAGCGCCCACAACACCAGCAGCGTAAGCGCGATGCGCCAGTCCATCGCCAGCAGGATGCCCGCCGCGGTGGCGACTCCTTTGCCGCCCCGGAAGCGGAAATACAGCGGGAACAGGTGCCCGAGAAACGCCGCGAGCGCCACCGCCGCGAGCGTCGGCTCGCCGACACCGAAGCGTGCTGCAAATTGCTGCGCCAGCCACAGCGCAACCGCGCCCTTCGCCGCATCGCCGATCAGCGTCAGCACTGCCGCGGCCTTTTTCCCGGTGCGCAACACGTTGGTCGCCCCCGGGTTGCGCGAGCCGTAGGTGTGCGGATTCGGCAGTCCGAAGAACCAGCTCACCACCACCGCGAAGGAAATGGAGCCTATCAGATAGGCTGCCAGGACGAACAGCGCGGAAGCCATCGTGTTCGGATCTCCTTAAAGTATCAGCCGCGAGGGTGATGCTTCGCGTGCAGCTGCTTCAGCCGTTCGCGCGCGACGTGAGTGTAAATCTGAGTCGTGGAAATGTCGGCATGGCCGAGCAGCAACTGCACCACGCGCAGGTCGGCGCCGTGGTTGAGCAGGTGGGTGGCGAACGCATGGCGCAAGGTGTGCGGCGAGATCTGCTTGCTCAAGCCCGCCTTGGCGGCGTAGCGCCGGATCAGATGCCAGAACGCCTGGCGCGTCATCGATTCGCCGCGCGCGGTGACGAACAGTGTATCGGTGCGCTTGCCGTCGAGGATCTCCGGGCGTGCCTGCGCGACGTAGCGGCGGATCCACGCCAGCGCCTCCTCGCCCAGCGGGACCAGGCGCTCTTTCGATCCCTTGCCGACGATGCGCACCACGCCCATGTCCTGGCTGACTTGTGCAACCCCCACGGACACCAGTTCGGAGACCCGCAGCCCGCTCGCGTACAGCGCCTCCAGCATGGCCTTGTCGCGCAGCCCCCGCGGCGTCTCAACGTCCGGCGCAGCGAGCAGCCGTTCGATGTCTTCTTCGGTCAGGCTCTTGGGCAGGCTGCGCGGAAGTTTCGGCGCTTCCACCTGCAACGTCGGATCGGCCGTGATCCTGCCCTCGCGCAACAGGAACCGGTAAAGACGCTTAAGGCTGGAGAGCAGCCGCGCCGCGGAGCGCGGCTTGGCACGGCGGTGGAACTTGTGGGCGAGATAGCCAAGCAGGTCGACGCGTTCGGCATTCACCAATGTCTTGCCGCGTTCCGACGCCAGCCATAAGGAGAACAACCGCAGGTCGCGGCGGTAACTTTCCAGCGTGTTGCGCGATAGGCCGTCCTCGAGCCAGAGCGCGTCGCAGAATTCGTCCAGAAGACCGTCGTCTGCGGCCATCAGTAGGCGCCCGGATTCTCGTGATGCAGCAGCCAGCGCTTGATCTCGATCGGCGAGCCGCGGCGGGTGTGCATGAAGCCGCCGATGCCGTTGCTGGCGATGACGCGGTGGCAGGGAATCAGGATCGGGATGCGGTTCGCGCCGCAGGCACTGCCCACCGGCCGCGGCGCCGACCCGATGCGCTTGGCCACCTGCAAGTAGGACAGCACCTTGCCGGGCGGGATCGCATGCACCGTCTGCCAGACCTTGCGCTGGTACTGCGTGCCGTTGTATTCGAATGGCAGGTCGAATTCGAAACCGGGATCCTTCAGGTACGCAGCGAGCTGCCGGCACACTTCTGTTGCGAACGGCGTCTGCGGTTTCAGCGTCGCCGCGCCGCGCGGCAGGTACTCGATATCGGTCAGGCGCTCGCCAATGACACGGATGCCGAGCACCGCGAACGGCGCCTGCATCTTCGCCTGACGGGATTCGAGCATCGGCTTCATCGGTCGTCTGTGTTGGGCCCCGGCATTGTAGCAACGATGCCAGCTGCAGACCGCGGCGCAACAGCAACGCAGCGCGAATGCAGTCCGAAAAACGACAAAGGCGGCCAATGGCCGCCTTTGACTTTGGTTCCTTTGGAAATGATTACTGCGGGTCGGCAGGACCGCCTTCCAGTTTTTCGCGGATGCGCGCGGACTTGCCGGAGCGCTCGCGCAGATAGTAAAGCTTGGCGCGGCGCACCTCGCCGCGGCGTTTCAGCTCGATGCTGGCGATCAGCGGCGAGTAAGTCTGGAAAGTGCGCTCCACGCCTTCGCCCGAGGAAATCTTGCGCACGATGAACGAGGAGTTCAGGCCGCGGTTGCGTTTGGCAACCACCACGCCCTCGTAGGCCTGCACGCGCTTGCGATCGCCTTCGACCACGTTCACGTTGACCACCACGGTATCGCCCGGCGCAAAGTCGGGCACGATCTTGCCCAGCCGGGTGATTTCTTCCTGTTCGATCGTCTTGATGAGGTTCATTTGATCAGCTCCTGCGTTTCGTTGCGTTCCGCCTTGTATTCTTCCAGCAGCGCCGCTTGATCGGCGCTCAGCTTCATTTTCGCCAGCAGATCCGGCCGCCGCTCCCAGGTGCGCCCCAGCGACTGCTTCATGCGCCACCTGGCGATCTCCACGTGATGTCCCGAGAACAGTACTGCGGGAACCGGCTCGCCCTGGTACAGCTCCGGCCGCGTGAAGTGCGGGAAATCAAGCAGGCCCTCTTCGAAGGATTCCTGCTGCGCCGACTCGGCATCGTTCAGGACGCCGGGAATGCGCCGGATCAGCGCGTCCATCAGCACCATGGCCGGCAGTTCCCCGCCGGAAAGCACGTAATCCCCGATGGAGATCTGGTCCTGCACTTCGGTTCGCAGCAGCCGCTCGTCCACGCCTTCGTAGCGTCCCGCGAGCAACACCAGGCCTTCCAGTTGGCCCAGTTCTTTCACGATCTTTTGAGTCAGCGGCCTGCCCTGCGGCGACAGATAAATGGTTCGCGTACGGCTTACGCCGCAACTGAGCTGCCGCTGCCGTGCCGCCGCCATGGCTTTCGACAACGGCTGCGCCATCATCACCATGCCGGGGCCGCCGCCGTAAGGGCGGTCGTCGACGCTGCGATAGGCGTTGGTGCTGAAATCGCGCGGATTCCACAGCACCAGTTGGTAAAACCCTTTATCGCGCGCCCGCTGGGTGATGCCGCTGCCGGTGATGGCCTCGAACATTTCGGGGAACAGGGTGACGACGTCAAGGTGAATCATTGCCGCAGCCTCAGTAATCGAGTTCCCAGTCCACCGACAGGCGCCCGCCAGCCAGGTCTACAGCGAGAATCACGCTGTCGACAAACGGGACCAGCAATTCCCGTTCACCTTCGAGCACCAGAACATTGTTGGCGCCGGTTTCCAGCACCTTCGCCACGCGACCAAGATGCACGCCGCGCCGGTTCAACACTTCCATGCCCAGAAGGTCGCTCCAGTAATACTCGCCTTCCCGGTTCTCGGGCAGCAGGCGGCGCGGTATCGCAACCTCGGCGCCCTTCAGCGCCGCCGCCGCTTCGCGGTCGGTGCAGCCTTCAAGCCTGGCGAGCACCAGCGCGCCGTGCACCGCCGATTCGGCGATCCGGTGCTGCCGCCACTCGCCGTCCCTGTCCAGCCACCACTCGGGGTAGCCAAGCAGGCCGTCAATTTCCTGGGTAAACGGCTGGACCTTGATCCAGCCCTTGACTCCGTGCGGGGCGCTCACGCGCCCCATTACTACCATCGGCTCAGGTTTTGGCCGACTCACTGAACTGCTTCACCAGGCGCACTGCCGTGTCCGACAGCTTGGCGCCTTTGCCTTGCCAGAACGCCACACGATCCAGCTGGATGCGCAAGGACTCCTGGCCCTCGGGAGCTTTCGGATTGTAGAACCCGACGCGCTCGATGAAACGGCCGTCGCGGGCAAAGCGCGAGTCAGCCACCACCATATTGAAGAACGGGCGCTTTCTGGCACCCCCGCGCGCAAGTCGAATTACTACCATGACGTCCACCCTCAAAAGCGAAGCGCGCGATTTTACGCTGGTTATTCCGTGGTTTGCAAGGGAAGTTTGCGTGCGCGAAGCGGCTCCGCCGGTCCCGGCACGGGCTTGCAAGCGCCAACCTGGAAGGGGTCCGGTGCCACGCCCCGAAGGCTATTTTTCGGCTTCTGCGGGCTTCCCGGAATGGAACACCTGATCGAGGAAACTCACGATCACCTTGACCAGTTCGTCTTCCTTACCCTCAAAGAAATGCAGGGCGTCGGGAACGATGAACTGCTGCGAACCGGGCACCTTGTCGATCTGGCGCTTGCGTTCGTAGGCGCCGACCTGGGTGATCTCCCAGTCCTTGCTGCCAAACACGTCCAGCACCGGGATCTTGATGCGGAACATCTCTTCCAGTCCATTGATGATGCCGACGAACACCCAGGCCTTGACCGTGGTTTCGTCGGCCTTGATCAGATACTGGTTGGCCATGGTCGCGCCCAGGCTGTGCGAAACGATGGCGACGTTGCGGTAGCCCTTCTCGCGCAGGAATTTGGCCGCCAGCTCGTAGCGTTCCGCTCCGTCGGCATAGGTCGGAATGTAATCGCCGACCTTTGCCCCCGGCCCGAGCACCGGCAACTGGATCGAAAGCGTGGTGTAGCCGGCTTCCGCAAGCTTTACGCGCAAGGTGCCGTAGAGCTCGAAGTCCGGGTTCCAGCCGCGACCGTGACCGACGATGACGGCGCCGCGCGCCTTCTCGGCCTCGGTGTACAGCGTCAGGAACTCGTGACCGTTTTTCTGCTTCAGCCACACCGGCTCGCCGATCAGGACCGCGGGCAGGATCTGGTCCGACCAGCGTTTCTCGCGCTCGTAGTCCATCGCCAGGACGGCGGAACAGCACGAGAACAGCATGACGACGGCAATTATGGCTCGATTCATCGGGTGCAGCTTTCCATGGCGGGACCGGCATTGTACCGGAGGGCATGCGTCCGGTAAGACCGCCGGACAGCAGAGGAGGTTCCGGCGCTGACGATAGCAATGCGCAATGCAGGCGAGACGCTAACGTATTCCGGGGAATCCGCCCTTCATTCCCCGCATTATTTTTTGCAGCCCGCCCTTGCCCATCATTTTCATCATTTTCTGCATCTGCTCGAACTGGCCGAGCAGGCGGTTGACCTCCTGAATCGACACCCCGGCGCCGGCGGCGATGCGGCGCTTGCGCGACGCCTTGATGATTTCGTGTTTGGCGCGTTCCTGCGGCGTCATCGATTCGATGATGCCCACGGTGCGGCCGATGACGCGCTCGTCCATCGGCGCGCCCTGCGCGGCCTGCGCGAGTTGCGCCGGCAACTTGTCGATCAGCGCCGACAAGCCGCCCATCTTCTTCATCTGCCGCATCTGGTTCTTGAAATCCTCGAGATCGAAGCCCTTGCCAGCCTTCACTTTCCTGGCAAGTTTTTCGGCTTCCTCGACGTCGATGTTTTTACGCGCCTCCTCCACCAGCGCCAGCACGTCGCCCATGCCGAGAATGCGCGCGGCCAGGCGTTCGGGAAAAAACGGCTCCAGCCCGCTCGGCCTTTCCGATACTCCGACGAACTTGATCGGCCTGCCGGTCACCTGCCGGACCGAAAGCGCAGCGCCGCCGCGCGCGTCGCCGTCGAGCTTGGTGAGCACCACGCCGGTGAGCGGCAGCGCATCGGCAAAGGCCTTGGCGACATTCACCGCGTCCTGGCCCTGCATCGAGTCCACAACGAACAGCGTTTCCACCGGATTGAGCACGGCGTGAAGCCGGCGGATTTCCCGCATCATGGCTGCGTCGATCGCCAGGCGGCCGGCCGTGTCCACGATCAACACATCGTGATAGTGCTTGCGCGCGTAATCGAGCGCTCCAGCGGCAATGTCCTCGGGTTTTTGCGCAGCGTCGGACGTAAACATTTCGACGCCGAGCTGGCGCGCTAGTGTCGCAAGCTGCTCGATCGCGGCAGGTCTATAGACGTCGCAACTCGCCAGCAGTGTTTTCTTCTTCTGCTCACCGAGCAGCTTCGCCAGTTTTCCGGCGGTCGTGGTCTTGCCCGATCCCTGCAGGCCGGCCAGCAGGATCACCGCAGGGGGAACAGCCGCCAGGTTGAGAGCGTCGTTGCGGCTGCCCATCAATTCGGTCAACTCGCGTTGCACCACACCCACTAGCGCCTGCCCGGGCGTGAGGCTGCCGATCACTTCCTCGCCTACCGCCTTCTCCTTCACCCGCGCGATGAAATCCCTGACTACCGGGAGCGCGACGTCGGCCTCGAGCAGCGCAATGCGCACTTCGCGCAACGCCTCCTGGATGTTGGCTTCGGTCAGGCGCGCCTGACCACGCAGCGTCTTGACGACGCCGGCGAGCCGGCTGGTGAGGCTGTCGAGCATCCGCGATGTGCCTGGAATGTGGAGCAGATGGGGATAATGTAGACTGCGCAAGCCAAGTCCACATATCTGCCAGTGTCCTGTTCCGCTGATTCGTGGGATAACTCGCGAACCTTGGAAGCCAGTCCCATGATCTATGTGACAGCGATCCATCATCGATCGGAAAACCTGCGGAATCGGCGTCAGGCAAGGCGCGAGTCCTCGACAGTGGTCTCGCCCCACGGCGAAGGCTCGTAACACAGCATGGCGCCAATTCTCGCCGGATTTTCAGCCGCGAATCATCGGAACAGGACACTAGTATGGGCGACATTTTACTTCATCTTCTGGTGAGTATCGGCTACGCCGCGCTGGCCTTCTTCCTCTGGCGCGATGCGCTGCTGCCGTCACCGCCGCAAGGCGTGCAGTCGACGGCACGCTGGGCGCATGCGGCGCTGATCGTGCCGTTGTCACTGCACGCGTGGCTGCTCGCACGCGCGACGTTTGGGCCGGAGGGCCTTTATCTCGGTGTCGGCAACGCGGTTTCGGTGATCATCTGGCTGACGGTGCTGATCTACTGGGCCGGCAGTTTCTTCTACCGGCTCGAAGGCCTGCAGGTGCTGGTCGTGCCTGCCGCCGCGGCACTTTCCCTGCTGCCGCTCGCGTTGCCGCCGGTGCATCCGCTTGCAAACACACAGTTCGCCGCGTTCAAGGCGCACCTGGTCATTGCGCTGCTGGCGTACAGCCTGTTCACCATCGCGTCGCTGCACGTGCTGATGATGGCGATGATGGAGCGCCGCCTCCACCGCGGCAATCTGCCGCGATTCCTGCAGGGTCTCCCACCGCTGCTGACCATGGAGCAGTTGCTGTTCCGCATCATCGCCGCCGGGTTCGTGCTGCTCACGCTCACGCTGGGCAGCGGCATCCTGTTTTCGGAAGCCTTGTTCGGCAAGCCAATGTCGTTCACCCACAAGACGGTGTTCGGTATCCTTTCCTGGATCATCTTCGCGGCGCTGCTCGCCGGGCGCGCGCTCTACGGCTGGCGCGGGCGCGTGGCGATGCGCTGGACGCTCGCCGGTTTCCTGTCGCTGGTACTCGCCTACATCGGCAGCAAATTCGTGCTCGAAGTTCTGTTGCAACGCTGAACGGCAATCGCGCTGTAACCGGAGTTAATCGCAGCGGCGACTGCCTTGACACTGTTTGTCCCGCTGCCGATACTGATTTCGACTTTACCACCCGGTGGTGACCGCACTTGGACGAAATTCCGCTTCATACGCTGCTAATCGCATTCGTAGTCCTGCTCGTCATTTCCGCTTTTTTTTCCATTTCCGAAACCGGCATGATGGCGCTCAATCGCTACCGGTTGCGGCATCTGGCGAAGACCGGTCATCGCGGCGCCCGACTGACCACTCAACTGCTTGCACGAACAGACA
Organism: uncultured Alcaligenaceae bacterium; assembly: GCA_964396485.1. Lineage (GTDB taxonomy): Bacteria > Pseudomonadota > Gammaproteobacteria > Burkholderiales > JACQAP01 > JACQAP01. Next base: position 3,599 of record CAYNFN010000257.1, on the reverse strand, counting down.
AGCTGCTCGGCGTCATCCTGCTCGGAAACAATTTGGTAAACGCAGCCGCCGCCGGCATCGCCACCACAATCGCACTGCGTTACTTCGGCCAGGACGAGTACGCATTTGTCGCCGCCACCGGCATAGTCACGTTTTTCATCCTGGTGTTTAGCGAGATCACGCCCAAAGTGATCGGGGCGACCTACCCGGAACGCATCGCCTTTCCGGCGGCCTATGTGCTCGCACCGCTGCTCAAGCTGGTTTATCCGATCGTATGGTTCATCAACCTTTTCGTCAGCGGGCTGCTGTGGCTGCTGCGGCTGAAGCCGCAGAACAGCCAGTCGCACACGCTGAGCATGGAGGAATTGCGCACCCTGGTGCTGGAAGGCGCCAACCTCCTGCCGCAAAAACACCAGAACATGCTCCTCAACCTGTTCGACCTCGAGTCGATCACCGTCGAGGACGCGATGACCCCGCGCAACCAGATCGAAGCCATCGACATCGAATCAACTCCGGACGAGATCCGCCGCCAGATCGCTACCAGCAACCACACGCGGCTGCCGGTTTATCGCGGCCGGCTGGACGACATCGTCGGCATCGTGCACGTGCGCAAGGTGTTGAACCTTTCCGAGGGTGAACAGATCAGCGCCGAGACTCTCAAGGAAATCTTGCGCGAACCGTATTTCATTCCCCTGGATACCCCCCTGCTCACCCAGTTGCAGAATTTCCAGGAACAGCAGGACCGGATGGCGCTGGTGGTGGACGAGTATGGGGAACTGAAGGGGCTGCTCAAGCTCGAGGACATTTTTGAGGAGATCATCGGCGAATTCACCACTCATTCTCCGCTGCAAACCGCGCGCTTCCGCCGCACGGAAGACGGCAGCATCATCGTGGAGGGCGGCAGCCTGCTGCGGGAACTGAACCGCAAGCTCGGCTACCGCTTTCCCCTCGACGGCCCCAAGACCCTGAACGGGCTGATCCTGGAGCACCTGCAGGACATCCCGGAGCCGGGGACCAGCCTCAAGCTCGCCGGATACCCGATTGAGGTGCTCCAAACCCACGACCGGGTGATCCGCTCGGTGCGCCTGGTACCACCAAAAAATGACGATTAATCAGGATCATTAGTCAAGGACTTCCGCCTTTACTTTAAGGGGCGCTCGGTGCATCATTCAGGTGTTTTCCACTGCGGGCTTTTATGGATGGTTGCAGCAACGTTGGAAGGCATGCTGTCCGGCCTCGGCCGCGCCATGGTGCAGCGGGGCCTCCTGCCCGAGCGCGACACGAAGGCGTCCAAGTTCCAGGCGAAAACCGCTTGACACCGTACCAGGCGGTCGGCTGCGAGGTGCGCAAGGGCACCGGCTACAAGGGCCGGGTCGGCATTTACCAGGTCATGAAGATCAGCGACGCCTTGAACCGCATCATCATGACCACGGCAACGCCAGCGACATTGCCGAGCAGGCGCAGCGCGAGGGTATCCGCGACCTGCGGCAATCGGGACTGCTGAAGGTACGGCGGGGCATGACTTCGCTCGAAGACGTCGAAGCCTGCGCCAACGAATAACACTTGACGAGGTAACGCTATGGCTACGGCAGCAGGAGCAGTGCGCGACAGGATCAAGGAATACTCCTACCTCTGGGAAGGCAAGGACAAAGCCGGCCGAATGGTCAAAGGCGAGATGCGCGCGGGCGGCGAAGCAGTGGTCAATTCGGTACTACGCCGCCAGGGCGTCAGGGTCCTCAAGATCAAGCGGCAGAGGATGGGGATGGGCGGCAGGGTCAGCGAAAGGGACATCACGTTCTTCACCCGCCAGCTGGCGACAATGATGAAGTCGGGCGTGCCTTTGCTGCAGGCCTTCGATATCGTCGGCAAGGGGCACTCCAATCCCGCGGTGGCCAGGCTGCTGATGGACATCAAGAATGAAGTGGAAACTGGCAACAGCCTGAACGCCGCTTTCCGCAAGCATCCGCTGCATTTCGACGCGCTGTTCTGCAACCTGGTTGGTGCCGGCGAGCAGGCTGGAATTCTCGACAGCCTGCTGGACCGTCTGGCAACTTACAAGGAAAAAATTCTCGCAATCAAAAGCAAGATCAAGGCCGCGCTGTTCTATCCCGTGTCGATCATCGTGGTGGCATTCATCATCACCGCGATCATCATGATGTTCGTGATCCCGGCGTTCAAGGATCTGTTTTCGGCCTTCGGCGCCGACCTCCCCGCGCCCACGCTGTTCGTGATGGCGATTTCGGATATCTTCGTAGAATGGTGGTGGGCAATATTCGGCAGCTTGGGCTTCGGCGTATGGTTTTTCTTCTACACCTGGAAGCGCTCGGTGAAAATGCAGATGGTGATGGACCGGTTGTTCCTCAAGCTTCCGGTTTTCGGCCCGCTGATCCGCAAGGCGACCATCGCGCGCTGGACCCGCACGTTGTCCACCATGTTCGCAGCCGGCGTGCCGCTGGTGGAGGCGCTCGATTCGGTAGCCGGCGCCGCAGGCAACCACGTGTACTACGAGGCCACCAAGAAAATCCAGCAGGACGTGAGTACTGGCGTGAGCCTCACCAACGCGATGACCATCTCCAACGTCTTTCCGAACATGGTTCTCCAGATGGTGTCGATCGGCGAGGAGTCGGGCGCTCTGGACGGCATGCTCAGCAAGGTTGCCGACTTTTTCGAGGGGGAAGTGGACGATGCGGTCGAAGCCCTGTCCAGCCTGATGGAACCGGTGATCATGGTGGTTCTGGGCGTGCTGATCGGCGGCATGGTCATCGCCATGTACCTGCCGATCTTCAAGATGGGCCAAGCCGTATAGGCGGCGACCGATTCGATCAATTGCGCGCCCGACGAGCTCGGGCGCTTTTTTATCAGTACGGCGTCGTCGAACCGCCTTATGCGCAACGCGCCTGCGATGCCGGAAACCGTATGCACAACTGCGGGCCTCAATGCCGGCACTCTCGGTTCCGGTACGACACGATGCGCTTACCCGACCACTGGTGAAGCATGAACTTCATAGACACCATGCATGAACCGGTAATCGTGACGCTGGTCTGCACCCTGCTCGGACTGGCGGTCGGGAGTTTTCTGAACGTTGTCATCCACCGGCTGCCGCAAATGCTCGATCGCGAATGGGACGCGCAGGCGGCCGAATTTCTGCAGCAGAAAGGTTCTGCCGATGCAGCGGCAAAGCTGAGGAGCACGGGCGGCACCGTGCGCTACAACCTGGTCACGCCGCCCTCGACCTGTCCGCGTTGCGGCCATCGCATCCGCGCCTGGGAGAACATTCCGATCCTGAGTTATCTTTTCCTGCGTGCACGTTGTTCGGCGTGCAAGGCGCCGATCAGCATCCGCTACCCGATCGTCGAGGCGCTGAGCGGCATCCTCTCCGGTTACATCGGCTGGCGCTACGGGCTGACGCTGGCGACGGTGGGCGCCCTGTTTCTGATGTGGTCTCTGATCGCACTGACGGTCATCGACCTCGATACGCAGTTGCTTCCCGACGACATCACTCTGCCGCTGATCTGGCTCGGACTGCTGGTGAACCTGAACGGCACCTTCGTGCCGCTGCAAAGTGCGGTCATCGGGACCGTCGCCGGCTACCTGTCGCTGTGGGCCGTATACTGGCTGTT
>CAYNFN010000256.1:0-3721 GCA_964396485.1 uncultured Alcaligenaceae bacterium | reverse complement strand
TGTGGAAACTTGCCGAGCGCATCGCCGCCGAAAGGGGGCTGGTGGCCACCGCCTACGAACGCAAGCACGGGCGCTTTTCGCGCATCCACCAGTTCGCGCTGGTGCATCTGTTCACGCCGGCCACCGACGTTTATAGCTGCCCGCTGGCGATGACCGACGGCGCGGCGCGGGCGCTGGTGTCGTCGGGGAATCAGGCGCTTATCGCGCGCGCGCTGCCGCGGCTGACTGCGCGCGATCCGGCGCGCTTCTGGACCAGCGGCCAGTGGATGACCGAAAGCACCGGCGGCTCCGACGTCGGCCGCTCCGAGACGATCGCACGCAGGGACGGCGACCGCTGGCGGCTCTATGGCCGCAAGTGGTTTACCTCGGCAGTGACGTCGCAGATGGCGCTGACACTCGGCCGGCCGGAGGGCAATCCCGGCGGCGGTAAAGGTCTGGCTTTGTTTTACCTCGAGACTCGGGACGCGAACGGGCGGCTTGACGGCATCCTTGTACACCGCCTCAAGGACAAGCTCGGCACGCGCAAAGTGCCAACCGCCGAACTCACGCTCGACGGCACCCCCGCCTGGGCGGTGGCGGGGGAGTCCGAAGGCGTGCGCAACATCGCGCCGATGCTCAACGTCACCCGTACCTGGAACGCAGTCAGCGCAGTGTCCTACATGCGCCGCGGGCTGGCGCTGGCGCGCGACTACGCGAAAAAGCGCGTTGTGTTCGGTGCACCGCTCGCGGACAAGCCGCTGCACGTGGATACGCTGGCCGGCCTGCAGGCGGAGTACGAGGCCGGATTTCAATTGACGTTCTACGCGGTCGAGTTGCTCGGCCGCGACGAGACCGACTGCCTCGATGGCGGCGGCAAGGATCTGCTGCGGCTGCTCACGCCGATCGTGAAACTCACCACCGGCAGGCAGGCGGTGGCGTTGCTGCCGGAGATCGTCGAGAGCTTCGGCGGGGCCGGCTACGTCGAGGACACAGGGATTCCGATGCTGCTGCGCGATGCGCAGGTGTTCTCGATCTGGGAAGGGACCACCAATGTGCTGGCGCTGGACGCACTGCGCGCGCTGCAAGCCGGAAGCGCGCTCGAAGCGCTGCAGATCGAAGTGGAAACGCTCGCTTCCGCGGTGCGCGACACGCGGCTGCTGGCCTGCGTCAAAGCGGCCCAGACCGCGCTGTCACATGCGCAGAGCTGGATTTCGCAGACTTCCGGCGATGCACTGGAAGCAGGGGCGCGGCGCTTTGCCATGACGCTCGGGCGCGCGTTCGCGTTGCTGCTGCTTTGCCGCCACGCGCAATGGTCGCTCGACCACGAGAAGGATCAACGCCCACTCGCCGCGGCCGCGCGCTTCGCGCAGAACGGAGTGGACATGATCGCGGGAGAAGACCTGGCGCTATCCAAGGCGCTGGCCAACGACACCCCTTAAAAATGGGGTTGTCGGCCGGGATAGAGCGGCAGATAAATCGAGTCTTACCCCATTTTGGACCAGCCTGAACCCATTTGGGACCCCAATTTAGGTGTTTTGGGGGGCTGCTGGTCAGTGTTGGGTCGACGAGTCGCTGCCGCTCAGGGCTGCCGCCATCGCTACCCCCGTCAACAGGAGTATCACGGTAACGGTGGCCACCTTCCTGCTGTCGCTCGAACCACCCCAGCCCGTAGCCTCCGCACCCTTCGAGGCGCCACCTTCGGCACCGGAAGTACCGGCAGGAGCCGGGTCCGCAGCGAAGCTTGCAGAGGAAAGGATGCACACAAAAATTGTTGCCCACGTCAGCTTTTTCATTGTCTTCCTCCCTTGGAAAACGCCGGATGTAGCGGATGCTAGTATCGCGCCAAATTCGCGCTCCTTGCAACAACTATTAAGTACCGAGACGACCGTCACGTCGGTCAGTGTCTCTTTGGCAATGCATTCAAAGCCAAGCGGAAGTCCGCCGCGGACTGCGCCACCTGCTCGACGGTCATGCCTGGCTGGTAGAGCGCCGATCCGAGTCCGAAGCCGTCGGCACCGGCGACCCAGTAGTCCGTCATGTTTTGCGGTGTGATGCCGCCCACCGGCAGTATCGGTATTTCCTTCGGCAGCACCGCGCGCAGCGACTTCAGCACTTTCGGCGGATTGGCTTCCGCGGGAAACAGCTTGATCGCATCCGCGCCGGCGTTGATCATCCGGAACGCTTCGGTCGGTGTGGCGAAGCCCGGCACCACGAAGAGATTACGGCGCTTGGCCGCTTCGATGACGCGCTCGTCGGCGTGGGGCATGACGATGACCCTGCCGCCGGCATCCGCGATTTTCGTCACCTGCTCCCAGTCGGTCACCGTGCCCGCGCCGATCAGCACCCGGTCGCCCAGGCGTTTGGCCAATCGCACGATGCTCGCGAAGGGCTCCGGCGAATTGAGCGGGACCTCGATGATGGTGAAGCCGGTCTCGACCAGCAAGGTGCCGATGTCCAGCGCTTCGCCGGGCCTGATCCCTCGCAGGATCGCCACCAACGGCCAGCGCTTGAGCCAGTCGCCGAATGCTTCGATGTTCATAGACAAGCTGCCAGGCGGAACAGTCCCTTGGTCACGGAATCCGGGTCGAGGGCCTTCGCTTCGATTCCCAGCACGGTGAAGGCGAGACGGTAGATCTCCGCGAGCTGCGCGCTGCACAGCAGGTGCACCTGACCCCGTCTGCCGTGCGCCGACCGAATCTCATGGCCGATAAGCATACCGGAGAGATACGAGGCCGAAGCGGCTTCAGTGAGTTCGCTGAACAGGCCGCGTGCCCGGACGCCGAACAGGTGATGGAGCAGGCCGCCGGCGTCCGCCGAGCGGCGCACACCGTCTTCGAAGGCGGCAGCGTCGGTTGCGCCGTCGTTCATCATCCTGCCGAGGATGCTGTGCGCCCTGAAAACGGCGAACGCCTCGCCGGTCATGTGCGTCGTAAAACGCGCGATCCTGCCGTCCGTCACCTCGACCCATTTGCTGTGTGTGCCTGGCAGGCAGATCGTATGCGCCCCCGGCCCGAGCCGGTCCAGCACGCCGAGGATCTGTACCTCCTCCCCGCGCATTACGTCCGGAATGCCCGCCTCGTCGCGGCAGGTCAGTCCTGGCGCGATCCAGGCCGTGCCGCCGTCCCAGGTTACTTTGCGCATCCCGGCTGCGATTTCCTCGAATCCGGCAGGGCAGGCGGCGTAGGGCACTTCCAACCAGCCCTGGCGGCTCCCGATCATTCCGCTCAACACCACCGGTCCGTCGCCCGCCCCGATCCAGTCTCCGGCCTGTGCTTCCAGCACTTCGGAAAACTTGCCGTTTTCAACCGATAGGATTCCCTGCGGCGAAGAGCGCATTTGCACAACGCCTCCCTGTGCGTCCAGACGATATACGCGAAGTGAACTCGTTCCCCAATCAACCGCAATCATGGCCACACTCTGCCGTCAGCACAAAAATATGGAACCACGGAGGACACAGAGGACACGGAGGAAGGGCAAGAGCACAAAGCATTCGAATGTTGAAACCCGGTATCGGTTGTCACTTTGGCACCAGACCTGCTTTTCATTCCCCCGTGCTCTTCCTCGTTTTGGTTTTCCTCCGTGTCCTCTGTGTCCTCCGTGGTTCATCGGTTAAGCAGAAAATCGCGAACAATCGCGATTTGATCCTCCGCCATCAGCATCGGCGCATGGCCGATGCCGGCGAACTCGACGAGCTTCGCATTCGGACCGCGCCGGGTCATTTCCTGCGCCGTCTCCGCGAGCA
>CAYNFN010000255.1:0-1523 GCA_964396485.1 uncultured Alcaligenaceae bacterium | reverse complement strand
TGTGTTACGAGTCCTCGCCGTGCGTGTCGGAGCGCGGAAGAGGGGCCCCTCTGGGGATCTGACCGCGGAGACACGCGTAAGGCCGGTGGTGACACGCTATTGGCCGGTTGCACGGTCGCATCCCCGCAAGCGGGGCCCCTGCTCCACGTTCCACCGGCCCCCGCCACTGTCAAGGACTCGCGCCTTGCCTGACGCCGATTTCGCGGGTTTTCCGATTGATGATGGATCGTTACCAATTGTTTATGAGGTCTTCTTTCCAAGGTTTGCAAGTTGTCCCACGAATCAGCGGAACAGGACACTATCGCCTGGGCATGTACAGATCGGTGATGCTGCCTTCGGCGATCTCGGCGGCGAAGAAAACGGTTTCGGACAGCGTCGGGTGCGGGTGGATGGTGAGCCCGATATCTTGCGCATCGGCACCCATTTCCAACGCCAGCACCGTTTCCGCGACCAGCTCCCCGGCGTTCGGCCCGACCATGCCTGCACCGAGCAGGCGCTTCGTGTTCCTGTCGAAAATCAGTTTGGTCATTCCCTCGTCGCGTGCGGTGGCGCGCGCCCGGCCGCTCGCCGCCCAGGGAAACACCGCCTTTTCGATCTCGGTCCCCTGCGCCTTGGCCTGCGTCTCGGTGAGCCCCATCCAGGCGACTTCAGGGTCGGTGTAGGCGACCGATGGAATGGTGCGGGCGTCGAATGCGCGCTTGTGTCCGGCGATGATTTCCGCTGCGAGCTTGCCTTCGTGACTGGCTTTGTGTGCCAGCATCGGCTCGCCGATGATGTCGCCGATCGCATGAATATGCGGCACGTTGGTGCGCATGTACTTGTCCGCCGGGATGAAGCCGTGGTGGGTGACATTCACCCCGGCAGCCTGCGCGTCGATCTCCTTGCCGTTGGGTCGGCGCCCCACCGCGAGCAGCACTCGGTCATAGACTTGCGGCTTGGGTGCGTTCTCGCCCTCGAAAGTCGCCTTAAGGCCGTCTTTCTGCGCTTCCAGTCTGGTCACCTTGGTCTGGAGGTAAATACCCTCGTAGCGTTTCTCGATGCGCTTGTGCAATGGTCTGATGATGTCGCGGTCGGCGCCCGGAATCAGGCCGTCGAGCAATTCCACCACCGTGACCTTCGAGCCGATGGCGTCGTAAACAGTGGCCATTTCCAAGCCGATGATGCCGCCGCCGATCACCAGCAGCCGCTTCGGCACGTCTTTTAGTTCGAGCGCTCCGGTCGAGTCCATCAGCCGTGGATCGTCGTACGGGAAACCGGGAATACGCGCGACACTCGAACCCGCGGCGATTATCGCGCAGTCGAATGACACTTTTTTCATGCCATCCGGTGTCTTCACTTCGATCATGTGGGAGGAAGTGAACTTGCCCACGCCCTGCACCACCTGGACCTTGCGTTGCTTGGCGAGTCCGGCGAGGCCGCGGATCGACTTGTCTACCACGCCGTCCTTCCAATCGCGCAGCTTGACGATCTCGATCCTGGGCTTTCCGAAAGCGATGCCGAAGTGGCTCATTTCCTCGGCTTCG
>CAYNFN010000254.1:0-2064 GCA_964396485.1 uncultured Alcaligenaceae bacterium | reverse complement strand
CCATGCTGATCATGCTGATCCTGATCGCGGTGCTGGGACTGGTGATCGTCAACGCCATGAAGCACAGCCCCTGGGCCACTGCCACGGTGCTCGGCACCATTCCGGTGGCGATGCTGATCGGCATCTACATGCGCGGCATCCGGCCCGGCCGTGTCCTCGAAGGTTCGATAATCGGCATCGTGTTGTTGATCCTGTGCGTATTAGGCGGCGGCTGGGTTGACCACAATGAAACGCTGCGTGGGCTGTTCGACTGGAGCGGCGAATCCGTCGCCTGGTTCGTGATGATTTATGGTTTCGCCGCCGCAACGCTGCCGGTGTGGTTACTGTTGGCGCCTCGCGACTATCTTTCCACGTTCCTGAAGCTGGGCGTGGTGTTCCTCCTTGCCATTTCCATCTTGCTGTTGGCACCGGACATGAAGATGCCGGCGCTGACCCAGTTCATCGACGGCACCGGCCCGATTTTCAAGGGCAACCTATTCCCGTTCGTGTTCATCACCATCGCCTGCGGCGCGATCTCCGGCTTCCATTCGCTGGTGTCCTCGGGCACTACGCCAAAACTGCTGCCGAACGAACGCGATATCCGCATGATCGGTTACGGCTCGATGGCGCTCGAATCCTTCGTCGGAATAATGGCCGTCATCGCGGCCTGCGTTCTCGAGCCGGGCGTATTCTTCGCCATCAACAGCCCGGCTGGCGTGGTCGGCAAGGAAGCGGCCGATGCCGTCGCGATGATCTCTTCGTGGGGCTTCCCGGTCACGGTCGGGCAGATGGAAATACTGGCGAAGGAAATGGGCGAGGCCACGCTGTTCGCCCGCACCGGCGGCGCGCCGTCGCTGGCGGTGGGCATGGCGACGATATTCTCGACCACGTTCGGCGGCACGCTGCTGGCTATGTGGTACCACTTTGCCATCATGTTCGAAGTGCTGTTCATCTTGACGACACTGGATGCCGGCACGCGGGTGGGCCGTTTCATGTTGCAGGACCTGCTCAAGCATTTCTGGAAACCGATGGGCAATGTGTCCTCCTACCCGATGACGGTGATCTCCAGCCTGATCTTCGTCGCCGCCTGGGGTTACTTCCTGTGGCAGGGCGTCAAGGACCCGCTCGGCGGCGTGAACATCCTGTGGCCGCTGTTCGGCATTTCCAACCAGTTGCTGGCTGGCATCGCGCTGTCGGTCGCCACGGGCATCATCATCAAGATGGGTAAGCTGCGTTTCGCCTGGGTCACCGGACTGCCGCTGACCTGGCTGGCGATCATCTGCACCTGGGCGGCGTGGGAGAAGGTTTTCAGCCCCAACCCCGCGATCGGCTTCCTGTCCGGCGCCGCCAGCATGGCGGAAAAACTTGCCGCCGGCACGCTGTCACCGGAACGGGCGGCGGTCGCTCCGCAGTTGATCATCGGGCAGAGGATCGACGCCGCACTGGCGTTCCTGTTCGCCGTCATCCTTTGGATCGTGATCGTCGACATGCTGCGCATGTCCATGCGCATGCGGTCCGGCAAGCCGGTGCTGCCGCTGTCCGAGGCGAAGTACATCAGGACGCAGCTCGACGAGAGCATGATTGCCACGGGGCAGCACGCCTGAGGCCGCGATGCTAAGCACCGAGCTCAAGCAAATCTGGCAATACCTGCGCCAGGTCAGCGGCGACGACGCCTACGAGCGCTATCTTGCGCACCATGGGCAGGCGCATCCCGACGAGCCGCCGATGACGCAGGAGCAGTACTTCAGGAAACGCCAGGACGAGAAGTGGAGCAAGGTTTCGCGCTGCTGCTGAAAAGATCAGGACTGAGGACTCGGGGCTCAGGACTCGGTGAAGGCAGAAGTCTGAATCCGGGTTTGCACGCGGAAACGGCGCCTTGAGGCGCCGTTTTTTACCAGCGACCACAAACCTCAGGTCCGGATCACCGGAATCACGAGGCGTCGTGTCGCAATCTCATTTTCGGGTTTATCGGTAGTCGTCTTTCCGGCGACCAACCTTGAAAATCGTGACCTCACGGCGCTCATCATCGATGAGATAGACGATCCGGTATTGTCCTTGCCGCACGCGGTAGCGATCCGCGTATCC
>CAYNFN010000253.1:0-3320 GCA_964396485.1 uncultured Alcaligenaceae bacterium | reverse complement strand
CGGGCGTGGCCCGCCGTGGCCAGCGGTAATTCATGTTGCGTGTGGCTGCAGTTGTTCTCTGCGGCGTAGTTCACCGCGGCAACCAGAAGGCCGGGTTCGGCAAACACCCGTTCGAGCGGCATGCCGACGATGTTCTTGGCGCTGATCGCGAGCAGGTTCTCTGCCGCCGGGTTGATGTAACGCACGAACTGTGCGTTGTCCAACAGGACAACCGCGGTCGCCAGTGCGTCGATTCCGTGGAGACTCAGTTGGGTCATCGCAGCGCCACACGCCGGACGCGTGTGATCGAGCAAGAAGCGCGCCACTGGGATTGCGTCGAAAGGCAGGTCGCGAAAGGCGGTCTGCAAAGACGGACGCGGCCTGGCGGCTTGCCGCGGCTGTTGCCGCTTATTTCAGGTTGGAGATCTCGCGCCTGATGGCTTCGATGTTGCGTTCGTGGTTCGCAACAGCGTCGCGAAAGGGCTGGATGCGGTCGAGATAACGCTGATAGTTGCGCTCGTCCCCCGTCCGTATCGCTTCCTGTTCGGCGAGTTTTTGCCTGGCGGCCTCGAGCTGCTGCTGCTCGTCGGCGAGTTCCTTTTCGAGAATGCGCTGCCGTTCGTCGTCGCGCTTCTTCTGTGTCTGGCCATCCACCTTGGGAAAATCTTCCCTGGCACCGGACGGCGGCTTGGACTCCTGCGGCGCCGGCCTGGGAGCAGGGTCGCTGAAGCATCTCACCAACTTCGCGCCCTTGGGAGGATTGTTCGGCGTGTTCGAGTAGATCACGCGACCTTCGACGTCCACGTATTTGCAGGTTTCCGCCCGAGCAGGTACCGCGATCGACGCGATTGCCAGCAACAACGCCCATTGACAAAGCCGCATGCAGTTCACCCGTGAGATCACCGAAGAAATGAGGCGCGCCTGTCACGCGATACGCCTCCTGCCGGAGTCTAAGGCAGGTGTTTTCGATTATCAATCCGTGAGTTCCATCAGAGAGTTGATCTGGCACAAACAAAAAAGGGCGGGGGGTCCCCGCCCTTTTTCTCGTCGCGGTGGCGGTTACGCGCTGTAGTACATGTCGAATTCGACCGGATGGGTGGTCATGCGAAAGCGTGTGACTTCCTCCATCTTGAGGTCGATGTAAGCGTCGATCATGTCGTTGGAAAACACACCGCCCTTGGTGAGAAACTCGCGGTCCTTGTCGAGATTTTCCAGCGCCTCGTCGAGCGAGGCGCACGGATGCGGCACCTTCTTGACTTCTTCCGGCGGCAGGTCGTACAGGTTCTTGTCGATCGGGTCGCCGGGATGGGTCTTTTTCTGGACCCCGTCCAGGCCGGCCATCAGCATGGCCGCGAAAGCGAGGTACGGGTTCGCGGTCGGGTCGGGGAAGCGCACCTCCACGCGCCGCGCCTTCGGGCTGGCCACGTAAGGAATGCGGCAGGCCGCCGAACGATTTTTCGCCGAGTAGGCCAGATTGATGGGCGCCTCGAAGCCGGGCACCAGGCGCTTGTAAGAGTTGGTTCCGGGGTTGGTGATGGCGTTGAGTGCTTTGGTGTGCTTGATGATGCCGCCGATGTAATAGAGCGCCAGTTCGGACAAGCCGGCGTAGCCGTTGCCTGCAAACAGGTTCTGGCCGGCTTTCCAGACCGACTGGTGCACGTGCATGCCGGAACCGTTGTCGCCAACGATCGGTTTGGGCATGAAGGTCGCGGTCTTGCCGTAGGAATGGGCGACGTTCCACACGGTATATTTCAGAATCTGCATCCAGTCTGCGCGCTTCACCAGGCTGTTGAACTTGGTGCCGATCTCGTTCTGGCCGGCGGCCGCCACCTCGTGATGATGCACTTCCACTTCCACTCCCTGCTGCTCGAGCGCCAGACACATCGCATTGCGGATGTCCTGCAGCGAGTCAACCGGTGGCACGGGGAAATAGCCGCCCTTGACCGGAGGGCGGTGAGCCATGTTGCCGCCTTCGAACTCCTTGCCGGTGGACCAGGGCGCCTCCTCGGACGAGATCTTGACGAAGCAGCCCGACATGTCGATGTTCCAGGTCACACCGTCGAAAATGAAGAACTCGGGTTCAGGCCCGAAATAAGCCGTGTCGCCGATTCCGGTGGACTTCAGATAGGCTTCGGCGCGTTTGGCGATAGTGCGAGGATCGCGGTCGTAGCCCTTTCCGTCGGTGGGCTCGATGACGTCGCAGGTGATGTTCAGCGTGGGCTCGTCGGAAAACGGGTCAAGGCGCGCGGAGTCGGGGTCCGGCATGAGCAGCATGTCGGAGGCCTGGATGCCCTTCCACCCGGCGATCGAGGAGCCGTCAAATGCATGGCCGTCCTCAAACTTTTCCGGGCCGAAGGCGCGGACGGGGACGGTAACGTGCTGTTCCTTGCCGCGGGTGTCGGTAAACCGCAGGTCAACGAACTTCACGTCGTTATCTTTGAGCAATTTGAAAACATCGGCTGCCGCCATTTTCTTCTCCTGGTTTGGGGTGTATTGCGTGGGTACTCGAGCGAGTCACACATTCAGCAGGAAGTGTGCCGACCAAAATTTCCCGAAAAATCATTTATTCACAACTTGTTAACCGAGCTCCCCCGCAGACTCCCGCACCAATGAAGAGCGAGAAGGGGATTCGCGCTCGAAAATAGTGCACAACACCGCGCTTGGCAAGAGATTTTTGGTCGCCAGGGCGTTTCTGTTAGCCTTGTGCGTCTGCTCTTATGACGGCCCGCGACAGGAGCGCGAATCGAAGCTAAGTGCTTATTGGAGAAACGATTGTGGCCACTAATTCAGAAATTTTGAATAAGGCTGCCGAGCGCGGCAAGGAGATGAATCTGTCTTATTGCGGTGCATTGCTTCCGCAGGAGGCCTACGAACTCATGCAAAATGCGCCGGGGGCAAAACTGGTGGATGTGCGCACCCACGCAGAGTGGGATTATGTCGGCCGGATTCCGGGCAGCGTCCAGATCGAGTGGCAAACCTACCCCGGATCTCAGCCAAACCCGAATTTCCTCAACGAGCTCCAGGCACAGGCGGACCAGCACGCGGTCGTGATGTTTCTGTGTCGCAGCGGCGCGCGATCGCATGCCGCTGCAGCAGTCGCAGCCCAGGCGGGTTATTCGCACAGCTACAACGTTTTACAGGGGTTCGAGGGCGACAAGGACGCCGGCGGCCACCGCAACTCCGTCGGTGGCTGGCGCGTGGCGGGATTGCCCTGGGTGCAAAGTTGAAAGGCGGTGATTGAGTGATTCGGTGATTCAGCGATTCAGGGGTTCAGTAACTCAATCACTCAATCACTCAATCACTCAATCACTTAATCGCCCAATCACCCAATCGCCCAATCG
>CAYNFN010000252.1:0-26800 GCA_964396485.1 uncultured Alcaligenaceae bacterium | reverse complement strand
CAGCGCCGCCTGCAGCGCCCGCACGGCTTCCACATTGGCGGCGCGCGCCACGGCGCGTATGCCGACCTGCTGATTATAGACGGCGGCCTTGGCCCACAGTTCGCCGAGAGACGCATGGTGGGCGAGCAAGTCCAGTTGAGTCGAAAGCCGGTCGCCGTAAAGCCGCTCGATCGCTTCGACGATCCTGACATGGAGGATGCGGCGCTGCTCCTTGAGCAGACTCGAATAAGCCACCTCGCGCGTCAGCGCATTGCGGAAGCGATACTCGATGTCGGGAAACAATCCGACTTCGCTGATATAGCCGGCTGCCTCAAGTTGCTGCAGCAAGGGTCGCAGCGTGTCTGCGGGCAAATCAGTCACCATCTCGATCAGCACGAAGGACATTTCGGCTCCGGTGACCGCGGCGGCCTGAAGCAAGAACTTCTCGTCCTGGGTAAGACGGTCGATACGCGCTGCGAGCAGCGCCCGCACGTTGGCCGGGACCTGCAGGTCCCTCGATTCGGCTGCCAGGCGATAGTGACCGGGTTCACCCACCAACTCGCCGGTTTCGACCAGCATGCGCACGGTTTCTTCCAGGAAAAAGGGGTTGCCACTGCTGCGCTCAATCAACAGGTCGCGCAACGTCTCCAACGAACGATCGCGCCCGATGAGCACGTCGAGCAGCTCGCCCGAGGCAGCGCGCGATATCGGCTCGAGGACCAACTCGGTGAAATTCGGCACATTGCGCCAGGCGCTCTTGTACTCCGGCCGATATGCCACCAACAGGAATACGGGCGACCCGTTCATGCGGGCGAGCAGCATGTCCAGGAAATTCTGAGTTTCCGAATCCACCCACTGGAGATTCTCGAAGACCAGAAGCAACGGTTTGCGGCCAGCCTCACTTACAAAGAGCCTGATGAGCGCGATCACTATTGCCTCGCGCCGCTCGCGCGGCTCCAAAGCCCAGAATGGGTCGGCCTCCGGCAGCACATCCAGCAGCGATAGAATCGGCGCTAGCGAACTTTCAAGCTCGGGGCCGAGTGCCAACATACGGGATCTGAGCCCGTCGGCAACTGCCTCGGGTGCGCTGTCATCGCTCAATTCGAAATGTCGCCAAAGCGCGTCGACGACCGGCCCCCAGGACACGGTCTTGTCATAGGCAAGCGCGTCGGACTCGAGGATTTGCCAGCCCTGCGCTTCCGCCGAATTTACCAGCTCGTGAATCAGCCGCGACTTGCCGATTCCCGGTTCGGCGGCAAGCGCTGCGATCTGGCCGCGCCCCTTGCGCGCGTCGGCCAGGAGTTTGTGCAGTCGATCGAGTTCCGTTTCGCGTCCGACGCAGCGCCCCAAGGTCTGCGTGCGAGCCCGGCGCTGCGAGCGCGCCGGCACCGCGCCAACCAGTTCGTAAACCTCGATGGGAGCGTCCTGCCCCTTCACCAATCGCGCACCGAGCGATCTGGCCACGATTGCATCGCCGACGAGGCGACGAGTTGCGGACGTGATCAGCGCGGTGCCCGGTTCCGCCGATTGCTCCATTCGTGCCGCAAGATGCGTGGTTTCGCCGACAGCGGTGTAATCCATGTTGAGGTCGCTGCCTATGGCCCGGACCACGACCTCGCCCGAATTCAGGCCGATCCGGATCCGCACCGGCGTGCCGCGCGAACGTTCGATCTCGCCGGCATAACGGCCGACTGCCTCCATCATCCGCAGCGCTGCGTAGCAGGCGCGCACTGCATGATCCTCAAGAGCCAGCGGTGCGCCGAACAAGGCCATGATGCCGTCGCCCATTACCTGATTGACCGTGCCCTCGTAGCGGTGCACCGCCTCCAACATTCGTTCGAGTACGCCGTCGAGCAACTCGCGTGCTTCTTCCGGATCGCGGTGGGCAAGCAGTTCCATCGATCCCTTGATGTCGGCGAACAGCACCGTAACTTGTTTGCGTTCACCTTCCAGCGCGCTTTTCGAGATTCGGATTTTCTCGGCGATATGCGGGGGCGTGTAGGTTTCACGGGAACCGAAGCGTGTGGGCGCAGCCAGCGGCGGCGCAACTGGGTGCGCGCAACTAGGACAGAACTTCGCCGCGGGACGCAACTGGCCGCCGCAGTTGGAGCACGCGAGCGCCATGACCGCGGCACAAGCTTCGCAGTACCTGGCTTCGGGAAGATTATCGTGTTGGCAGCGCGGGCAGTTCATGACCAGAGTAGCGTTGAGCCAGGGACAGTTTGCGAACCGCTGAGACTAGTCCTCAGCCGCGCCCGGGTCAAGAATACAACGGCGACTGACACCACCCTCCGGTGGCAAAGACAACGCCTTCCCGTTTCCCATCGCTGCAGTCGTCGCAGCCACAATTACTAAAGGCACGTTAACGGTCCTGCATGATGGTGTCATCGATGTCGCATTGCAGCACAGGGTGCGTTTCGGGTTGCTTCTTCAGGAAATGCTGCAGTCTCCGACGTTTTCTTACGCGTCAAGGCGGTCACGACTTCACCCGGCCTGTTCCAGCTTCTTCCACAGGCAAGCCCCTTTGGACGCCTTGTCGATGTCGTCAAGTTGCCCGGCGTTGGCGGCAAGTTCGTCGGGCGTGGGACGCAGCACGATCAACTCCAATTTCTCGTCGGAAAGCGCGCCGTCGAGCTGCGGCGAGGACGATTCGCCAATGTCCATCAGCAGGCTTTCCTGCCCCCGCGTCATTGCCAGATACACTTCGGCCAACAGGCGCGCGTCCAGCAGCGCGCCGTGCAGGGTTCGCGCCGCGTTGTCCACTTGATAGCGCTCGCACAAAGCGTCCAGGGAATTGCGCTTGCCCGGATGCAACCCCTTCGCAATTTTCAGCGTGTCGGTGACCAGCGGGCAAAAGTGACTGATCGGCTGAAGGTCGAGCAGCGCCAGTTCGTGATCGAGGAAGCCCACGTCGAACGCCGCGTTGTGGATGATCAGCTCGGCGCCGGAAACAAAATCAAGAAATTCGTTCGCCACCTCGCGCATCTTCGGCTTGTCCTGAAGGAATTCGCCGGTGATCCCGTGCACATCGATTGCCCCGGCTTCGATCTCCCGCTCAGGATTCACGTACTGATGGTAATGCCGGTCGGTGAAGCGGCGATTGACGATCTCCACCGCTGCGATTTCGATGATTCGATGCCCGAGCGAAGGATCCAGGCCCGTAGTCTCAGTATCGAGGATGAGTTGGCGCATAGAATTCAGGTGAGAGGGCCGAGGACTGAGGACTGAGGGCGGAGGATCAAGAAAATGAATGAGGCGTTTTACTAGGCTTTATTGCGATTTTTTACTCATGCCTCGTACCTCAGTCCTCCGCCCTCAGTCCTCAGTCCTTCGCCCTCACCCCTCAACGTAGCTCAGCGGCGACGCCGCGGTTAGCGAGTTCATCAGCGCGTTCGTTACCGGGATTACCGTCATGACCGCGCACCCATATCCACTCGACGTCGTGGTTGCGGACAAGTTCGTCCAGTTTCTGCCAGAGATCGACGTTCTTGACCGGTTTCTTGTCCGCGGTGCGCCAGCCGCGCTTCTTCCAGTCGTGAATCCAAGTGACGATACCGTTGTGCACGTATTGGGAATCGGTGTGCAGGCGAACCCTGCAGCGCCGCTTCAGCGATGCCAGCGCCTCGATCACCGCGGTCAGCTCCATGCGGTTGTTGGTGGTCTCGGGCTCACCGCCGAGCAATTCCTTCTCGTGATCGCCCCACTTCAGCCAGACTCCCCACCCGCCCGGCCCGGGATTGCCCTTGCACGCGCCGTCGGTGTAAACGTCCACCGCGTCGCTCATTGCGGGTCGCCGGCCATGTGATTGGTGCGCGCCGCCAACGCGTCGTCATGGCCGTTGGTCTTGTGCGGCACGGGGGCCAACGCTTTTTTCTTCACCTCCGCGGACTTCCACTTCGGCGTAATGATGCGCATGCCCGGCACGCGCTTGATGCCGTGCAGAAAATAGATTCCGCCGGCAAACGGCCACCAGCGGTCGCCCGCCGCTTCCATGAAGTCAAAACGGCGAAACCATTTCTCGGTAGTGAGAGGCGGCGCGTAGCAGCACATGCGCCCGCCCGCGAGTTCGAAGCCCAGCAGCGCCATCCAGTCCTTGATCCGCGGCAGATTGATGAACTGGCCGCACCACGGATAAACGCCGTCCCCGCGGTTCGCCAGGCGCCGCACGCCCCACAGACTCCAGGGATTGAATCCGGACAGGACCACATGCCCTTCGGGCATTAGGATGCGCGCAACCTCGCGCAGCACCTGGTGGGGATTGTTGCTGAATTCGAGAGCGTGCGGCAGCACCACGAGATCGGCGACCGCCGACTGGATCGGCAGCGCGCACAAATTCGACTGCAGCCGCACCGGTCCGTCCATTCCGGTCACCCACCGATACGGCATGCGGTTGGCGCGCAGGAAATCGATTTCCGGCAGCCCGAGCTGGAACGCGTTGAATCCGAACAAGTCCGGCAGCTCCTGGTCGAAATAGCGCAGCTCGGCTTCGAGCAGGTGCGCACCGAGCCACGTGGACAGCCATGCGGACAAACTGGAGGATGCAGGCTGGATTGACATTCAGCACCAGGCCAAGAAAGATACGACCATGGAAATGACCACCATCGCTCCAATCCGCGCGTTCAAGGACAACTATATATGGTGCCTGCGACGCGGAACCAATGCCGCAGTCGTGGATCCCGGCGATGCCGGGCCCGTGTTTGATTACCTTCGCGGCCAAAATCTGCAACTTACCGCGATACTCAATACCCATCACCACGCAGATCATTTCGGAGGCAACACCGATCTGCTGTCGAAGTATAACGTACCGGTATACTGAGGACTGAGGGCAGAGGACTGAGGGCCGAGGGCGGAGGACTGAGGACTGAGGACTGAGGACTGAGGACTGAGGACTGAGGACTGAGGACTGAGGACTGAGGACCGAGAAAGTGCAAGGCGTCGTTCACCAGGTTTTATGGTGATTTTCTACTCGTTCCTCGTACCTCAGTCCTCAGTCCTGAATTTCGCCTTGCTTTGCCGGGGCGCGTTCGCTAGCATACGGCGCTGAATCCATTAAGAACGGATGGGGATGACGAATTCTCGCGCGCTTTTGGCCGGCCTATTCGCTGTTCTGGTCGCAATCCCCGTCTTCGCCATCGACGCCCCCGCGCGAAACCCATTCGTTTCGGAACAACCGCCGGAAGATTTCTCTCCGGCAACTCGCGAAGAAGTCCCGGCAACGCCGCAGGCTGAAGGCCTGCAATCGGATGTGCCGGTTGAAGTGCAGACCGTTAACGTGGTGGCGCCGGCGCCGCAGGCAGCGGCAAACCTTTGGGAGCGCATACGCTCCGGCTTTGCCATACGCGAAATCGAAAGCGCGCTGGTTGCAAGGCACGAAGCCTGGTACCTGAACCACACGGACTACACCCTACGCATGATCGAGCGCAGCCGTCTCTACCTCTTCTACATCTTCGAGGAGGTGGAGAAACGCCGCATGCCCATGGAGGTCGCGCTGCTGCCGATGATCGAGAGCGGCTACAATCCCGGGGCTTATTCGCGCGCGCACGCGGCCGGCATATGGCAGTTCATCCCCTCGACCGGCAGGCGTTACGGTTTGCAACAAGACTGGTGGTACGACGGCCGACGCGACGTGCTCACGGCCACCCGCGCCGCGCTCGACTACCTGCAGCAGTTGCACGCGCAGTTCGACGACTGGCCCCTGGCGCTGGCCGCTTATAACTGGGGCGAGAATGGCGTCGCGCGGGCGATTGCCCAGAACCGCGCCAAACGCAAGCCCACCGACTATCACAGCCTGCGCATGCCGCGCGAGACCCGCAACTACCTGCCCAAACTGCAGGCGGTGAAGAACATCATCGCCAATCCCGAGGGAGTCGGCTTTCCGCTTCAAGACATTCCCGACCAGCCTTACTTCACTACCGTCACGACGCCGGAACACATCGACATTCAGGTTGCGGCGCAACTCGCGGAGATGTCCGAGGACGACTTCAAGTCGCTTAACCCCGGACACACGCGGCCAGTGATCACATCCAACGGTTCGCGCACGCTGCTGCTGCCGATCGACAAGGCCGGCATTTTCAGCGCCAATCTTAAGGACTACGACCAGCCGCTGGTGTCGTGGCAGACCTACACCCTGAGGAAACACGAGACGCTGGAGCAGGTGGCCGGGCAATTCGGTATCAGCACCGAGCGATTGAAGGAGATCAACGGCATCAACCGCCATATGACGGTTCCCGTGGGGCGCACACTGCTGGTGCCGATGAACGAGGAAACGGAATCCTCGAACCTCACGGATACCTGGGACAACCCGGAATTCCTGGCACCCGACGACTACTACATGAACCGGATGGTGTACCGGGTAAAAAACGGCGACAGCCTCTATTCGATTGCCCGGGCGAACCGCACCACCGTGGCCGCGCTCAAGGACTGGAACCGGCTGCGCGGCAATCACATCCGCCCCGACCAGCGCCTTATCGTCTACAGTAATCCGCGCGCCGCGCCGCGCTGATCCTCCCTTGCTTACCGGTACAAATGGCAGCGCGTCGTGTGCGTTGCCGAGAGAGCGCTCGCTCCCGGGTAGGCCTGCCGGCATTCCGGCATCGCCTGTGAGCAGCGGGGGTGGAAGTGACAGCCCGAGGGGGGATTGACCGGTGAAGGCAGGTCGCCCTGCAGCCGGATGATTTCGCGCCGGGTCGCCGGGTCCACCGAGGGCACCGCTGACAACAGCGCCCTGGTATAGGGATGCTTTGGACTGGAGAGTACGTCATCCACCGTCCCCTGCTCGACGATGCGGCCCAGGTACATCACCGCCAGTTCGTGAGCGAGATACTCGACCACCGACATGTTGTGGGTGATGAACAGGTAGGCAATGCCAAGGCGATCCTGGAGATCCTTCAGCAGATTCAAAATCTGCGCCTGCACCGACACGTCGAGCGCGCTGGTGGGCTCGTCGCAGACGATCAGTTGCGGCTCGACCGCAAGCGCCCGGGCGATGGCGATGCGCTGGCGCTGCCCGCCGGAAAACTCGTGCGGATAGCGGTACTTCATCTCCCGTGAAAGCCCGACCTGCCGCAGGAGATCGTCGATGCGGATCGCGCGCGCCTGCGCCTCCCCGCCCACGCCCAGCGCCGCCATTCCCTCTTCGACGATGTCCGTGACCCGCATGCGTGGATTGAGCGAACTGTAGGGGTCCTGGAAGATGATCTGCAAGTGTTTGCGGCGCATGCGCAGATCGCTCGCCGGCAGCGACGCCAGGTCCACGCCGCCGAAACGCACGCTTCCGCCGGACAGCGGCAACAGCCGGAGGATGCCTTTGCCGACGGTGGTCTTGCCGCAGCCGGACTCGCCGACCAGCGCCAGCGTGCGTCCTGGCTGGATGGACAGCGAAACGCCGTCCACGGCTTTCACGTGACCAACGACGCGCTTGAACAATCCCTTGCGGATCGGGAAGTAAACCTTGAGGTCGTCGACGGCAAGCAAAGGCTTGCCGTCGCGTGACTCGTGACGGGTGACGGGTGAGGAGGGGTGAGGAATGAGGGATGAGGGATGAGGGATGAGGGATGAGGTGTCGTGCTCCGCGCCTTTTTCCCTTCCTTCCGCCTTCATCCTTCCGCCTTCATCCTTGCCTTGAGGCGCGTTCGCGCCGTAAAGATGGCACCTCGCTCCATGCCCGTCCGCGATCGGCGCCCACGCCGGGATCGCTTCGCGGCAACGGTCCCACGCATGGTCACAACGATCGGCGAAGCGGCAAGCGTGGAATTCGCCGGCGAGCGACGGCACCATGCCGCGGATCACCGCCAGAGGTTTGTCCCTGGCCTGACGGTTGGGCACCGAGGCGAACAGCTTGCGCGAGTAAGGATGCGAAGGATTGCGGAAGAAAGCCTCACGCGGCGCCATTTCGACGATTTCGCCGGCGTACATAACGGCCACGTGGTGCGCCATTTCCGCCACCACGCCGAGATCGTGGGTGATCAGCAGGATGGACATGCCCATGCGCTCCTGCAGGCGGCGCAGCAGTTCCAGAACCTGCGCCTGGATGGTGACGTCCAGCGCAGTGGTCGGCTCATCCGCGATCAGCAGGCTGGGCTCGCAGGCCAACGCTATCGCGATCATCACCCGCTGCTTCATGCCGCCGGAAAGCTGGAACGGATACTCGTGGACACGTCCGGCAGGATCCGGAATCCCGACTGCGTTGAGCAGTTCGATCACCCGGGAGTTCACCTCGCCCCCGCGCAATGCCGTATGGCGCTCCAAAACCTCGGCAATCTGCGCGCCCACGTTCATCACCGGGTTCAGGCTCGCGCCGGGCTCCTGGAAGATCATGCCGATCCTGCATCCGCGCACCCGCCGCATCGCGACTTCCGGCAGCTGCAGCAGTTCCTCACCCTCGAGTCGAACCGCGCCCGACACGATGCGGCCGGCGTCCGGCAGCAGCCGCGTGATCGACAACGCGGTCATCGACTTGCCGCTGCCCGATTCACCCAGCAGGGCAAAGGTCTCACCGCGTTCGATCGAGAAGGAAAGCCCGTCGACCGCGCGCACCATACCTTCGCTGGCGGCAAGCCAGGTTGACAGGTTCTCGACCTCGAGCAGCGTGTCGGCCATGGCGGGCTAGTAGTGTCCTGTTCCGCTAATTCGCGGCGGGAAGATACTTGGAAATGAATGCCGGGGTCGCCAGCCTTCCCCGGATGCGCGGATCGAAGGCATCGCGCACCGCGTCGGCGAACAGGTTGGCGGACAGCACCAGCATCAGCATGAACACGAATGCCGCAGCCAGCGACCACCACACCATGGGTTCGCGCGCCATCTCCAGGCGCGCGGAATTGATCATGGTGCCGAAACTGATCATGGTCGGATCCACACCTACCCCGACGTACGACAGCACTGCTTCCGCCAGCACCAGGCCGCTGAAATCCATGACCACCGCGATCAGCACGATATGCATCACGTTGGGCAGGATGTGGCGGGTGATGATGCGGAAACCCGAAACGCCGAAAGCCTGCGCGGCCTGGATGTACTCCATCTCGCGCAGCTTCAACGACTCCCCGCGCAACAACCGGCACAATCCGGTCCAGCTGGTCACGCCAAGAATCAGGCAAAGGACCAGCAATTTGGCGTCGGCTCGCTGCTGCACGGTCTCGAACAGTTCGGCGTGCTTGTCCATGAGGACCTGCAGCATGAGCACCGAGGCCGCGATGAGGAGGATGCCGGGAATGGAATTGAGCGTGGTGTAGACGTACTGGATGACGTCGTCCACCCAGCCGCGCAGGTAACCGGCCATGATGCCGAGCAACAGCGCGAACGGCAGCATCACCATCGTCGTAAGCGTACCGATCACCAGCCCGGTGCGGATGCTCTTGAGCGCCTGGTAGAAAACGTCCTGCCCCACCTTGTCGGTGCCCAGCACGTGATACTTCGCCGAGAGCAACAACATCGGCGCCAGCACCAGCAGCAACAGGCCCGCGGTGATGAGCATCTCCCGCCACGGCACCGCGCTCCCGCCATTCCAGATCAGCCGCCAGGTGTCCGACATGCTGCGGTTGTCGCGCTGCGACAGCCATGCGATCACCATCAACGCCAGCAGATTCCAGGCCAACATCGCACCCACCACGCCGGCAATGGCGCGCTTGGCCACGTCCCCTGCCCATTCCGTTTCCGGATCGCCGAGATGAGCGCCGCCGTAAGTCAGCCGCGGAAAAAGCCGCGCCTGCCCGCCATCCGGCAGTTCCACCGTCTCCCTGGCGAACAAATGCGTCGCCAGCGGCGCGGAGTAGGTTTTCTCCGGCCTGGTGCGCAGGTGTGCCGCCGCCACGTCGAACAGCGAAAGCATCTCCACGGAGTAACTGGCCTTGCCGCCCCCGGCGCCGTCCGTCAGTCGCGGGCGAAAATGCAGCGAATCCACCAGCCCGACCGCGACGAATGCGGCCAGGACCACCGCCGCGACCATGCCGCTGCGGCTGTGCACCACTTTTCTCCACGGCGCCAGCAGATGCTCGTGACGACGCACATGCCAGGCGAAAACCAGGATCACCGCGACCAGCAGGAAGACCAGCGCGTCGGTCCACAGCACCACCGGCATCATCGGCAGGAGACTCGTCATTGCAGCCTGACCCTGGGATCGGCAATCGTGTAGGAAATGTCGGTGAGGATCAGGCCGATGATGTAAAGCACCGATCCGAGAAACACCATCGCCCGCACCACCGAGAAATCCTGGTTATTGATCGCATCGATGGTGTAGCTGCCCAGCCCGGGAATGGCGAAGAAAGACTCAGTGATCAGGCTGCCGAGGAACAACAGCGGGATCGCCACCACCGCGCCGGTGAGGATCGGGATCATGGCGTTGTGCAGCACGTGCCTGAACAGCACGCGCAGTTCCGAGAGCCCCTTGGCGCGGGCGGTGCGCACGTAGTCGCGATTGATCTCTTCGAGAAAGATGGTGCGGTACCAGCGCGCGCTCGCCCCCACGCCGGCGATGATGCCGATGACCACCGGCAGCACCGGGAACTGCCATGCGCTCAGGCCCTCGCCATATCCGGATATCGGCACCAGGTTCCACAACTTGCTGATCAGGTACTGCCCGCCGATGATGTAAAACAGCCCCGATACCGACATGGCGACCACGCACAGGACCACGCCGGCGAAGTCGATGTAGCTGCCGCGAAAGAACGCCATCAGCAGCGCAGCCGTGATGTAGGTAAGCATGCCGACCAGGAAAACCGGCAGCGCGATGGCGAAACTGGGCCACATGCGGCTGCGGATCTCATGGCCGATGTCGCGGCCGTCGGCCTCGGCGCGTCCGAAGTCGAAGGCGAACATCCTCACCGACTTGGTGAAGAAAATGGTGTCGGTGAGCTTGCTGATGCCTTCCGCCGCGGAGTTGACGAACAACGGCCGGTCGTAGCCGCGCTCCTGCTTCCATTTGCGCACAGATTCTTCGCTCACGCGCTTCTGCCCGAGCTGCATGCGCGCCATGTCGTCCGGCGTGTTGACGAAGAAGAACAGCGCGAAGGTGATCACGTTGACCCCGACCAGGATGGGGATGGCGTAAAGAACGCGGCGGATGAGGTAGTTGATCATGTGGCCAATTTGCCCCCGGCACGCTCGCGCCGCCGGTACGAGCGCACCGCGGGGATCAATGCAAGCACCAATGCCGCCAGTGCGGCAAGCAACGGCCAGAGCACCGGCGAGTTCCACTGAGCGCGCATCGTTTCGCGCAGTTGCGCGTCGATGCGTTGATATTTGAGGTTATTGTTGGCCATTTTGTTAGGCTTGCGGTTGTACACCCAGGCGTGCGCGAGGGTGAAGTCCTGCGGATGCAGCCCCCATGCCCAGGGAGCGTCGAAACGCAGTATCTCGCTCATGCGGTCGATCAGCGCCTGCCGTTCGGGCCCGTTTTCCATCGCCCGCACCCGCTCGAACAGGCGGTCGTATTCCGCATTCGTGTAATTGGCGGCGTTCTCGCCGTTCTTGAGCGCCCGGCCCTGCGGCCCGTGGAACATGAACAGGAAGTTCTCCGGATCCGGATAGTCGGCATTCCAGCCGAAGAAGAACGATTGCGCGGTGCCCTTGCGCACCTTCTCCTGGAAGCGGTTGAAGTCGGTATTGCGCACCACCAGTTGCAGATTGATCTTGGCGAACTGCTTCACCAGCCAGTCGGCGCGCGACTTGCCCTCCGCACCGACCAGTGTGCCGTCGAAGTAGATCACCAGGGGCTTGCCGGTCGAGGCTTCGATTCCGTTCGGGTAGCCCGCCTCGGCGAGCAGCTTCTGTGCGTACGCGACCGGCTTGCGCTTCAGCCTGCCGTCCACCCAGTCGTAGACGTGAGGGTTCATCCCCACGCGACCGTCGCGGTAGCCGAATATGCCCGGCGGGATCGGACCTTGCGCCGCAACGCCGCGTCCGTTGCGGAAAATCGAGATCATCTCCTCGAAGTCCAGCGCGACGGAAATGGCATGGCGCAGCTTGCGCGCGCGCTCCGAGTTGCCGCCGACCACCGGGTCGAGCATGTTGAAGCCCATGTACAGGGTGGAGGTCGCGACCGAGGTCTGCAGCGCGATTCCGCGCTGTTGCATGCTCTCGGTAAGCGCGATATCGCCGGCACCGGTGATCTGCACCACCTGGTCGAAAGTATCCGATGAAATTCCGGAAAAGTCGTAGTATCCCTGCAGGAACTTGTTCCAGTAGGGAATGCTTTCCTTCTCCAGGCTGAATATCACCTTGTCGATGAATGGCATGGGTTTGCCGGCATCGTCGAGCAGCCCGGCTTCGGCATCGCCCGCTTCGCCGCCCGCGGGATACGGCTCCCCGGTGAAATTCGGATTGCGCTCCATCACCATCATCCGGTTCGGATTGTTGACGGTGAGCATGTACGGGCCGGTGCCGACCGGGTACCAGTCGAGCGTGAGGTTCTTGCCTTCAGTCATGCCCGGTTGCGAGTAGAAGCGATGCGCCTGTTCCGGGATCGGCGCAAAGAACGGCATGGCCAGCCAGTAAACGAACTGCGGGTACTTGCCGCGGATCTTGATGCGGTAGGTGTAGCGATCCAGGCTCCGGGCGCCCTCGAGAGGAAACCTCGTAAGGTCGAGATAGGTGTCCGCGGGCAGGTGCTTTGCTGCTTCCTGCAGTTGCTGCCCGAGCTCCTTGAGCCCGACGATGTACTCGCCCATCAGTCCGAAGATCGGCGAATGCAGCCCGGGATGCGCAAGCCTGCGGATCTGAAATACGTAGTCCTCCGCGACCAGTTCGCGCGTGCCGGTGTGATGGAAGTCGCGCAGCTCGAATACGTTTTTCAGATCCTCGCGCCCGAGATTCAAATAACGTGGCTTGGCGGACTCGTCCACGGCAAAGGCCGGGTGCGGCTGGTACATCACACCCTGCCTGATGCGGATGTCGTAAACGCTGAACGCCACCCGCTCGGCCGGCGCGGAATCGGGCAGCCGACCGCCGTCGGCGTCGAGGTAAACGGCGCGCGGAAGCTCCGCCGCGCCGAAAGGAACCAGTTCGTAGGGCCGCCTGAGATAGTGGTACTGCAACGGCGGCATGTAAATCTGGGCGATGAAGACATACTCGTTCTCGGCGTAGGACTGCACCGGATCGAGGTGCTTGGGTCGCTCCACAAAAGCCGAATACAGGATGTTCTGGCCACGCTCGTTGGCGGGATAGGGGTTGTTCCATGGTCCGCCGCAGCCGCCCAGGAAACCGAGCAGCGCGAGCGCCACGGCTGTTGTTCTCAGGCGACTCATACTCCGGCCAAAGTGTAGCGGATTACCGGGCGGTCAACCCGCGCGCATTCGCAGCCCTCGGCCATCACCACCGCCGGGTCGGGTCGTTTCGCTATAATGCCGGGATTGCGCGAAACGAGGAAGAAACAGCGAGGAAACGTCATGGGATTTCTCGACAACAAGAAAATCCTCATCACCGGCCTGCTCAGCAACCGTTCTATCGCCTACGGCATCGCCAAGGCAATGCACCGAGAGGGCGCGCAACTTGCATTCAGCTTCCAGGGAGAGCGGGTCAAGGATCGCGTGGTCGAACTGGCAGCCGATTTCGGCAGCCGGCTGGTGCTGCCCTGCGATGTCGCGAGTGACGCCGAGATCGATGCGTTGTTCGCCGAACTGGCAAGGCACTGGGACGGCCTCGACGGCATCATCCACTCGATCGCGTACGCGCCGCGCGAAGCGCTCGCCGGCGATTACCTGGATTCGGTCACCCGTGAGGCATTCCGCATCGCCCACGACATCAGTTCCTACAGCTTTGCCGCACTCGCCAAGGCCGGCCTGCCGATGATGCAGGGCCGCAATGCCGCGCTGCTCACGCTCACCTACCTCGGCGCCGAGCGCTCCTTTCCCAGCTACAACGTCATGGGGCTGGCCAAGGCCAGCCTCGAAGCCAACGTGCGCTACATGGCGCAAAGCCTCGGGCCCAAGGGCATCCGGGTGAACGCGATTTCCGCGGGCCCGATCAAGACGCTCGCCGCCGCCGGCATCAACAGCTTCGGCAAGCTGCTCGCCTATGCGGAAAAGCAGTCGCCGCTGCGCCGCAATGTCACCACCGAGGAAGTCGGCAATGTCGCCGCTTTCCTGTGCAGCAGCCTGGCCAGCGGCATCACCGGAGAGATCACCTACGTGGACGCCGGATTCAATACCACCGGCGCGGGCCAGATCGAATAGCCGTTACTGCGAAACAAAAGAAGCGCTTACCACGGAGGACACGGAGGACACGGAGGAAAACCAGAAACGAGGAAAAACATGTGGGAGTAAAAGCGGGCCCAGTGCCGAAATGACCTCCGATGGCAGGTTTCAACTCTCCAAGGTTCTTTTCCCGCTCTTGCCCTTCCTCTGTGTCCTCCGTGTCCTCCGTGGTGAGCGCTTTTTCAGTTGTCCGATCTACCGGCCGCCGTCCTGCTCCAGCTTCTTCCTGTCGATCTTGACGTCGGCGCGTTCCCTCAGGCTGGCGAGATAGGCGACATACTGTTCCTGGCCGACCATCTCCGCGAGTTGCTTGCCCAGCGCCTTGCGCTGTTCCGGATCAACGGCGGTCAAGTCCTTGACCTTGGTGATGCGGTATACGACGAATCGCCCCTGCGCCGCCGGCACGCCGGCATAGACCGGGAGCTTGCTCACGTCGGCGCCAAATACCGCCTGTGCGCCTTCGGGATGAAGCCCCTGGCGCTTCTGCAGCGATACCGGCTGCGACGGCGACCAGGACAGCACCAGCGGCTGACTCTTCTGCAGGTTCTCCAGCGCCGCGCGGCCTTCCTTCTCGGTCAGTTCGATCGCGCCCTTATCGGTGAGGTATTGCATGACATCGTTGCGCACCTGCTCCAGCGGCAGGGCCGCCGCCGGCTTGTGCTCGATTACCCGCGCCGCCAGCAGCATATTTGATTGCACCTCGATCGCCGAGGTGTTGTGTTTGTTCTTCAGCACTTCATCAGAGAACACCGCGTTGAGAACCTTCTCGTTGTTGAACAGCGGAATCGCATTGCCGCCGGCCCGGCTGACCCAGTCGGATGTCTGCACTGTAAGCTCGAGCGCCTCCGCCGCGGGCTGCAGGCTGTCGAACTGCTCGTACACGAGGTTGTTGAAACTGTCGGCAGCCTCGGCATAGGCCTTGCCGAGCTTCGGCTTGCGAACTTCGTCGACAATCTTCTGTTTCACCGCCTCGAAAGGCGTGGTCTGCGACGCCTTTACCGCGTCCAGGCGGATGATGTGATAGCCGTACTGGGTTTCGACCGGCCCCGCCAACTCGCCGACCTTGAGCGCGAAAACGGCGGCGTCGAACGGCTTAACCATCAGGCCGCGGCCGAAGAAACCGAGATCGCCGCCCTTCTCGGCCGACCCGGGGTCCTTCGAGAACTTGGCTGCCAGTTCGGCAAACTTGCCCGGCGAGGACTTGATTTGCTTCAACAGGTCTTCGGCTTGCGCCTTCGCCGTGGCCTTGTCTTCGGCGCTGGCACTCGCGGCTGCCGGGATCAGAATGTGGCTGGCACGCCGCTCTTCGAGGGTTCGATAACGCTCGATGTTGGCCTGGTAGTAATTCTTCAGTTCCTCGTCGGTGACCGTTGCCGCATGCTCCACCACATCCGGGGACAGCACCAGGTACTCGAGGCGCACGCGTTCGGGGATCTGGAACTCGTTCTTGTGCTCCTCGTAATATTTTTCCACGTCCGCCTCGGAGATCTTCACCTGCTTGCGATAGTCCACCGGGTTGAAAACGACCTGGCTGACTTCACGCTCCTGCTCCCCGATCTTGAGCAATCGATCGACCACCGACTGAGGCAGGAAGCCGGAGCCGGCAGTAACGCTGCGTAGCTGCTCGAGCACGATGTTCATGCGGATGTCGTTCTCGAACGCCACCGGCGTCATGCCCCGTCCCTGCAGCATCTGCCGGTAGCGCGTCTGCGAAAAGCGCCCCGATTCGTCGCGGAATTCCTCGACCGCGCCGATGATCTTCTGCATCTCCACTGTAGAGACCGTCATTCCCGACTTGTAGGCGTGCGCCAGCGCCACCTTGCGTGCGATCAATTCGTTCAGTACCGATTCCTTGAGCTGAGGGCTGTTGAGCAGCGCCGGATCGGGGTTGTTCTTCGCCATCTCGCGCACGCGGTCCTGCGCCTGTCGCAACGCCTGGGAGTACTCCAGGTCCGAGATGCGGATGTCGCCAAACCGGGCCAGCGCGCCGCCACCGCCGGTATCGCGAAAATAGAAGTCAATTCCGAACAGTGCGAACGGCGGTACGATCAAAACCAGCAGAACAATCTGCAGCCATTGCTTGTGCTTGTAGATGAAATCGTACATGTGTCAACCTGGTCCGAAAAACTGCGAAGATCGCAGAGTATGCCTGATACGCCACCGCCATGCGTGGCTAGTGTTCTGTTCCGCTGATTCGTGGCATAACTCGCGAACCTTTGAAAGCAGTCCCGCAATCTAATTGACAGCAATCCATCACCGATCGGAAAACCCGCGAAATCGGCGTCAGGCAAGGCGCGAGTCCTTGACAGTGGCGGGCACCACGGCGAGGACTCGTAACACAGCATGGCGCCGATTCTCGTCGGGTTTTCAGCCGCGAATTAGCGGAACAGAACACTTGGGCGGCAACCCGGAAAACAAATGAAAAAGGCGAACTCGCGTTCGCCTTCACTGGGTTCTGGCGGAGTGGACGGGACTCGAACCCGCGACCCCCGGCGTGACAGGCCGGTATTCTAACCAACTGAACTACCACTCCAAATTCAGTAATGCGCGATAGGTGATGGGTGATCGGTGACGAGCAACCCCGTCACGCCACCTGTTTCCGCCCTAATCACTCACCACTCATCACTGCCTTTTTGGTGGGTGCTGAGAGGCTCGAACTCCCGACATTCGCCTTGTAAGGGCGACGCTCTACCAACTGAGCTAAGCACCCGTCGCAGCCGCGCACAACCGCGTCGCTGCTGGTTCGTTACCCCGAATTCTGGAGGAAATGCCGGTGTGCGGTCCAACGAAGCGCGCTAGTTTACTGCATCCTTGAGTGCTTTTCCAGCGCGGAACTTGGGCACTTTGGCCGCCTTGATCTTGATGGTCGCGCCGGTGCGGGGATTGCGGCCGCTGCGTGCCGCGCGCTTGCCGACGTAGAAGGTGCCGAAACCGACCAGCGTCACCATTACGCCTTTCTTCAGCGAGGTCTTGATCGCCGTTACGGTGCCTTCCAATGCCCTGCCTGCGGCCGCCTTGGAGATGTCGGCAGACTTCGCAACAGCCTCAATGATTTCGAATTTGTTCACTTGGGTCCCCTTTCGTTATTCGTTGACGGGAGAAACAGGAAACTGTTTTCGACTGCGGGTCGAAGACAGAAAAATTGTTTTGGCGATCGAATTCCCGGACGTACTTTATAACAAGGCGAAAATCCTCGTGTCAAGCGAGCTTCCGAGGGATCGCAGCTTACGAGCGCAACGTGATGTCGAAAAAAAACGGGAATGCGGTTCGCATTCCCGTTCGCTCGAAGCAAGGAAATCAGTGCTTGACCGCGCTCACCGCCTCGGTGGAGGCCACCGCAGGAATCGCCACCGCCTCGGTTTTCTCCGGCAAGGGCTCGGGCTTGCGCTCGAGCGCGAGTTCCAGCACTTCGTCGATCCACTTGACCGGATGGATGTCCAGGCGATTCTTGATGTTGTCGGGTATCTCCGTCAGGTCCTTGACGTTCTCTTGCGGGATCAGGACGGTCTTGATGCCGCCGCGGTGCGCCGCAAGCAGCTTTTCCTTAAGCCCCCCGATCGCGAGCACTTCGCCACGCAGCGTAATTTCGCCGGTCATCGCCACACCCGCAAGCACCGGAATCGCTGTCAACGCCGAAACCAGCGCAGTGGTCATCGCAATACCCGCCGAGGGGCCGTCCTTGGGCGTCGCGCCCTCGGGCACGTGCACGTGGATGTCACTCTTCTCGAACGCGTCGTCCCTGATGCCGAGCCGCGCCGCGCGCGCGCGCACCACCGACCGGGCCGCCTCGACCGACTCTTTCATGACGTCGCCGAGCAAGCCGGTGCGCTGGATGTTGCCCTTGCCCGGCATGACCGCGGCCTCGACCGTTAGTAGCTCGCCGCCGACTTCGGTCCATGCCAGGCCGGTCACCTGACCGACCTGGTTGTTCTTTTCCGCCAGGCCGTAAGTGAATCGGCGCACGCCCAGGTAGTGGTCGAGATTGCGCGCACTCACCGTCACCCGGTGGTCGCGCTTCTTCATCAGGAGGGATTTCACGACCTTGCGGCAGATTTTGGAGATTTCGCGCTCCAGGCTGCGCACTCCGGCCTCGCGCGTGTAGTAGCGGACGATGTCGCGGATGGCGCTCTCGGAGACCGACAGCTCGCCTTCCTTGACGCCGTTGGTCTTCATCTGCTTCGGCAGCAGGTACCGCATTGCAATATTGATCTTCTCGTCCTCGGTGTAGCCGGACAGACGGATCACGTCCATCCGGTCCAGCAGCGGCGCCGGGATGTTCAGGGTGTTGGCTGTGGCGACGAACATCACGTCCGAAAGGTCGTACTCAACCTCGACGTAATGATCGACGAACTTGTCGTTCTGCTCCGGGTCGAGAACCTCCAGCAGCGCGGAAGCCGGGTCGCCGCGGAAATCCTGCCCCATCTTTTCCACTTCGTCGAACAGGAACAGGGGGTTCCTCACGCCGATCTTCGTCATATTCTGCAGCAGCTTGCCGGGCATCGAGCCGATGTATGTGCGGCGGTGGCCGCGGATCTCGGCCTCGTCGCGCACGCCGCCCAGAGACATACGCGAGAATTTGCGGTTGGTCGCGCGCGCGATCGACTGCCCGAGCGCGGTCTTTCCCACGCCCGGGGCGCCCACCCGGCACAGGATCGGCGCCTTGAGCTTTTCCACGCGCTGCTGCACCGCCAGGTACTCGACGATGCGCTCCTTGACCTTCTCAAGGCCATAGTGGTCGGCATCCAGGATTTCCTGCGCCTTGGCCAGATCGTTGCTGATCTTGCTTTTCTTCTTCCAGGGCAGCGCGACCAGCGTTTCGATGTAGTTGCGCACCACCGTGGCTTCGGCTGACATGGGCGACATCAGCCGCAGCTTCTTGAGCTCGGCTTCGGCCTTGTTGCGCGCCTCCTTGGGCATGTGCGCCGCCTTGACGCGCTTGTCCATTTCGTCCAGGTCGGCGCCCTCTTCCATGTCGCCGAGTTCCTTCTGGATCGCCTTGACCTGTTCGTTAAGGTAATACTCGCGCTGGCTCTTCTCCATCTGGCGTTTGACGCGTCCGCGGATGCGGCGCTCGACCTGAAGGATGTCGAGTTCGGATTCCATGAGCGACAGCAGATGCTCCAGACGCTTCTTGACCTCGAACATTTCCAGCACCGCCTGCTTCTGCTCGAGCTTCAGCGGCAGGTGCGCGGCCACGGTATCGGCGAGCCGGCCGGGCTCGTCTATGCCCGACAGCGACGTGAGGATTTCCGGAGGGATCTTTTTGTTGAGTTTCACGTACTGGTCGAACTGGGTGAGCATGGCGCGGCGCATCGCCTCCACCTCGTTGGTCTCGACCGCATCGGCCGGAACCGGCAGCGCCTCGGCGGTGTAATGCGTTTTCTCGTCCACGACCGACAGGACCTTGGCGCGTTGTACGCCCTCGACCAGCACTTTCACCGTGCCGTCGGGCAGCTTGAGCATCTGCAGGATGTTGGCAATGCTGCCGATTTCGTACAGGTCTTCCGGCGAAGGTTCGTCCTTTGCGGCTGACTTCTGTGCCACCAGCAGGATGCTCTTGCCCGCTTCCATTGCCGTCTCCAGCGCCTTGATCGATTTCGGGCGCCCGACGAACAACGGAATGACCATGTGAGGGAAAACCACCACGTCGCGCAAAGGCAACAGCGGGTAGGTGACGGTCGTTTGGGGAGGATCAGCGGGATAAGTCATTGGTCACCTGAAAGGGCAAGGATACTTTCCAAGGTTGGGGGCCGCCCGGGTATTTCAACTCAAACGGCAAGTCATTGTAAAGCCGGCAATTTTGGCGGCGCCAGGGACTCCGACGCGGGCCGACTCCGGATTTTGGCCGGTGGTCAGGCAGATCCGGCCACCTTGGGTTGGTCGGAGTAAAGCAGGATCGGTCGCGCGTCGCCTGTAATCATGCCTTCGTCCACGACCACCTTCTCCACGTTGTTCAGGGAGGGCAGGTCGTACATGATGTCGAGCAGCACGTGTTCCAGGATCGAACGCAGCCCGCGCGCACCGGTGCGCCGCGCCAGGGCTTTCAGCGCCACCGCTTTAAGCGCCTCGGAACGCACCTCCAGTGCGACGCCTTCCATGCTGAACATGCGCTGATACTGCTTGAGCAGCGCATTCTTCGGCTCGGTAAGGATTTGGATCAGCGCCGCCTGGTCAAGTTCATCCAGCGTGGCAACAACCGGCAGGCGGCCGACGAATTCGGGGATCAGGCCGTACTTGATCAGGTCTTCGGGCTCGACGCCGCGCAGCACCGCTCCGATGTCCTTGCGGTTGTCCTTGCTCTTCACTTCGGCGCCAAAACCGATGCCACTTTTGTCGGAGCGGGCGCGGATGATACGTTCCAGGCCGTCGAACGCGCCGCCGCAGATGAACAGGATATTCGTGGTGTCGACCTGGACGAACTCCTGGTTCGGATGCTTGCGTCCGCCCTGCGGCGGCACCGATGCGATGGTACCTTCGATGAGTTTCAGCAACGCCTGTTGCACGCCTTCCCCCGACACGTCGCGGGTGATCGAGGGGTTGTCGGACTTGCGCGAGATCTTGTCGATCTCGTCGATGTAGACGATGCCGCGCTGGGCTTTTTCGACGTCGTAGTCGCACTTCTGCAACAACTTCTGGATGATGTTCTCGACGTCCTCCCCGACGTAACCGGCTTCGGTCAGCGTGGTGGCGTCCGCCATCACGAAAGGCACGTTCAGCAGCCGCGCCAGTGTCTGCGCCAGCAACGTCTTGCCCGACCCCGTGGGGCCTATCAGCAGGATGTTGCTCTTGGCAAGCTCGACGTCGTCCTTCTTCTGCACCGTCTTGAGCCGCTTGTAGTGGTTGTACACCGCGACCGAAAGGATCTTCTTGGCGATGTTCTGGCCGATCACGTACTGGTCGAGGATCTCGCGAATTTCGTGCGGAACGGGAAAATCGGATTTGGCGCCTTTCCCGGTGGTCTCGGCGTGGCTCTCCTCGCGGATGATGTCGTTACACAGCTCGATGCACTCGTCGCAGATGAACACCGAGGGGCCCGCGATCAGCTTGCGAACCTCGTGCTGGCTTTTGCCGCAGAAAGAACAGTAGAGAAGTTTCTCGCCGCCAGGTTTGTCAGACATAACGTCCTTTCGCAGTAAACATCAACCTATCAGACACCCATACGCGCGTTGATTTCCCTGTCGCCGCATCGGGATCCGCCCCGCGCCTCAGGCGGGCGCGCCGGCCTCGGCCCGGCTGACCAGTACCTTGTCCACCAGTCCGTACTTTACCGCCTCTTGGGCACTGAGGAAATTGTCGCGGTCGGTGTCGTGTTCGATGGTCTTCACGTCCTTTCCGGTGTGCTTCGCCATCAGTTCGTTGAGCCGGCCGCGCAGGTACAGGATTTCACGCGCGTGGATCTCGATGTCCGAGGCCTGGCCCTGGAAGCCGCCCATCGGCTGATGGATCATGACCCGCGAGTTGGGCAGCGCGAAGCGTTTTTCCTTGGCACCGGCAGCGAGCATGAAGGCTCCCATGCTGGCCGCCTGGCCGATGCAAAGGGTGCTCACATCGGGCTTGACGAACTGCATGGTGTCATAGATTGCCAACCCCGCGGAAACCGATCCCCCCGGCGAGTTGATGTAGAAGGAGATGTCCTTTTCCGGGTTCTCCGATTCGAGAAAAAGCAACTGCGCCACAATCAGGTTCGCCGACATTTCGTTGACCGGCCCAACCAGAAACACCACGCGCTCCTTGAGCAGCCGCGAGTAAATGTCGTAAGCGCGCTCGCCGCGGCCGCTCTGCTCGATGACCATGGGTATCAACCCCAGGCCTTGCGGCTCGCTGATTATCCGGTCTTGCATCGTGATCATTTTGCATTCCCCATGAGGTCGTCGAACTCGGCCGCTTTGTCCTCGACCCTGGCATTGGCCAGCACCCACTGCACCACGTTGTCCTCGAGGACGATGGACTCGACCTCACGCAGCCGGTCGGGCGACTGGTAGTACCAGCGCAGCACCTCTTCCGGCTTTTCGTAGCTCTGCGCATATTCCCCGACCACCGCCTTGATCTGGTCCGGCTTGGCTTCAAGTCCGTGTTTCTTCACCAGCTCCGCCAGGATCAGGCCGAGGCTGACGCGGCGCCGCGCTTCCGGTTCGAAGGCTTCCCTGTGCATCGGTACCTTGTCGGCCTTGAGCCCGCGCGTCTCCAGATCGTGGCGCATGTTGTGCATCAGGCGATCGACCTCCATGTCCAGCAGCGCCCTGGGCAGCTCCACCCGGGTCGCGTCGAGCAGCGCCTTCATGACCTGATCCTTGACGCGCGTGCTGGCGCGGCGCTTGACCTCACGCTCGAGGTTGGCCTTGACTTCGGCGCGCATCCTGGCGATGTCGCCATCCGCGACGCCGAGGGCCCTGGCAAACTCGGCGTCTGCTTCGGGGACGTGCGGCTCGCGCACATCCTTCACCGTTACCTCGAACCGGGCGGTCTTTCCCGCCACTTCCTTGCCGTGGTAATCGCCGGGGAAGCGCAACTCGAAGGTCTTGGTTTCGCCGGCCTTCATGCCGAGGACGTTGTTGTCGAAATCCGCGAGCAACTGGCCGCCGCCGAGCAGGGCGTACTGATCGGTTCCCGCACCCCCTTCGAAAGGGTTGCCGTCGACACTGCCGCGGTAATCCATCAGCACCTGGTCGCCGGACTGGGCGGCGCGCCCGGCGCTGTGGTAGTGGGTACGTTGCTTGCGCAGGATTTCGATGGTCTTGTCCGCTTCGGCATCGCCGACGTTGACAAGCGGACGCTCGATTTTCACACTGCCCAGTTCACCGATGGCGAGTTCGGGGTAAACCTCGAAGGTCGCGGTGTACTCGAATTTGCCCTCGGCGTCTGCGGCGGACTTCACTTCGATGCGCGGATAGCCGGCAACGCGCAGGTTCTTTTCCTTGACCGCCTCGCCAAAGCTGCGTTGCACGGCATCGCCGAGTACTTCCTGGCGCACCTGGCCGCCGAACTGCTGCTCGACGATCTTGAGGGGCACCTTGCCGGGACGGAAACCGTGCAGCTTGAGGGTGCGCGCGAGCCGCTTGAGACGGTTTTCCACTTCACTGTTGACTTGATCGAGCGGCAAGGTCACAGAGAGGCGCCGCTCGAGAGAACTCAGAGTTTCCAGATTTGCTTGCATCTAATTCGATTTTCCTGTGTCGGTATGCGGGCGAGGCTTGGCAGACAGTTCTTTATCGGGGCTCTGGTGCGAAAGGAGAGACTCGAACTCTCACGCCTTTCGGCGCCAGAACCTAAATCTGGTGCGTCTACCAATTCCGCCACTTTCGCACCCGACGCATTCTAATATAATGCCCTCGCCCCCGCCACCCGAATGCCCGCTTGCCGGGCCCTCGTTCCGCCGTCTAACCTTCCGTCACAAAAAGCGAATAGCCGATGGCGGTCAATCACTACGAGAACTTTCCGGTGGCGTCGGTGTTGCTGCCCAAACGGCTGCGACGTCCAGTCGAGCTGATCTACTCGTTTGCCCGCCAGGCCGACGATTTCGCCGACGAGGGTGACTTGCCGCCGGAACAGCGTCTGCACAACCTTGCCGAGTTCTCCAGCGAGCTGAATCGCATCGAACGGGGGGAAGCGCCACGGTTACCGCTGTTTGCTGATCTGGTTCCGGTGATCACGGCGTATAGCCTGCCCGTCGGCCTGTTCCGTGATCTGATTTCGGCGTTCTCCCAGGACGTGACCAAGAACCGTTACGCCGATTTCGGCGAAGTCATGGATTACTGCCGGCGCTCGGCCAATCCAGTCGGCAGGCTGTTGCTGCACTTGTATCGGGCCGCCGAAGCGCGCAATCTCACCTGCTCCGACGCCATCTGTTCGAGCCTGCAGTTGATCAATTTCCTGCAGGATATCGAGATCGATTTCCGCAACAACCGCATCTACCTGCCTCAGGTCGAGATGGCGCAATACGGCGTAACCGAAGCGCAAATCGCCGACCGCGCCAACGGCACGCCATGGCAGACACTGATGATGTTTCAGATCGAGCGCGCGCGCAGCATGCTGCTGGCCGGCGCCCCGCTGGCCAGGCGGCTCCCGGGCCGCATCGGACTGGAATTGCGCATGATCGTGATGGGCGGCAGCCGCATTCTCGACAAACTGCGGGCGAGCCGCGGCGACGTATTCCGTCATCGCCCGGTCTTGCAACCCTACGACTGGCTCACCATGCTGTTCCGATCGTTTTTCGCCTATCCATGAGCCCCGACCAGTATTGCCAGGACAAGGCGGCGCAAAGCGGTTCGAGCTTCTACTACAGTTTCCTGTTCCTGCCGCCGGAAAAGCGCCGCGCGATCACCGCGCTCTACGCCTACTGCCGCGAGGTGGACGACGTCGTGGACGAGTGCAGCGATGCTGATCTCGCCAGGGCCACGCTCGCCTGGTGGCGCCACGAAATCGCCGGCACATTCGCCGGCACGGCGCAGCATCCGGTGGCAAAGGCCCTGATCCCGGTGGTGCGCCGTTTCGAACTTCCGCAGGCGCGCTTCCACGAGATCATCGACGGGATGGAGATGGATCTGCAGTACAACCGCTATCCAGACTTTGCAACGCTGCAGTCCTACTGCTACCGGGTAGCCGGCGTGGTCGGCCTGATGGCCGCGCAGATTTTCGGCTACCGCGATCCCGCGACGCTGCGTTACGCTGAAAACCTCGGCACCGCGTTCCAACTAACCAACATCATTCGCGACGTCGGCGAGGATGCGCGCCGCAATCGCGTCTATCTGCCGCTGGACGAACTGGCGCGCTTCGGCGTCGCCGCGTCGGAAATCGTTCACTTGCGAGAGACCGAATCCTTCCGGCGCTTGATTGAATTCCAGATCGATCGCGCCAGGGACTTCTACCGGCGCGCCTTCGCCGACTTGCCGCGCCAGGACCGCAAGTCCCAGCGCCCGGGTCTGGTAATGGCAGCGATCTACCGGACCGTCCTGGATGAGATACACGCCGGCGGCTGCAAAGTCCTCCAGCAGCGCACCTCCCTCACCCCGCTGCGCAAATTTTGGATCGCATGGAAAACCTGGCTTACTGCGTAAGCGCGTTGCAAGTGACCGGTGACAGGTGACAAGTGACAAGTGACAAGTGACAAGTGATTAAATGAAAACATAATCTGACCCGGTCTGCGGCACCTTCATGCCACTCGTCACTCGTCACTCGTCACCCGGCTACGC
Organism: uncultured Alcaligenaceae bacterium; assembly: GCA_964396485.1. Taxonomy (GTDB): domain Bacteria; phylum Pseudomonadota; class Gammaproteobacteria; order Burkholderiales; family JACQAP01; genus JACQAP01. The sequence continues at coordinate 1,449 of CAYNFN010000252.1, read as the reverse complement.
GCGGCCGCGCGTAGCCGTAGTGGGTGGCGGCTATGCCGGGATGGCGGCGGCGACCGAGCTCGCCCGCCGCGACATCCCGGTCACGGTCTTCGAGGCGGCGAGGACGCTCGGCGGGCGGGCCCGCCGGGTAGAGATCAACGGCGTGCCGCTCGACAACGGCCTGCATATCCTGATCGGCGCATATCGCGAAACCCTGCGCCTGATCGAACTTACCAGGCGTCCGCAGGAAGCACTGGGTCTGGTCCGGCTGCCGCTCGAACTCGTCGTTCACCCGCACTTCCGCCTGCGCGCGCCGCGGCTGCCCGCCCCTCTGCACCTCGCCGCGGCGCTGATTTGCGCGCGCGGGCTGGACCTCGCCGGACGCTTGAAAGCCGCCGCGTTCATCGCCGCCATGCGCCGACAGAACTTCCGTCTCGGGACCGACACCAGCGTCGAGCATCTGCTCGCCTCCTACCGGCAGCCGCCGGCGCTCACGCGCTACCTCTGGAACCCGTTGTGCATCTCGGCATTGAACACCCAGCCCCACGAGGCGTCTGCGCAGATCTTCCTGAACGTGCTTCGCGACAGCTTCAATGGCACACGCGCTGACAGCGACCTGCTGCTCCCGGCCGTGGATTTCTCCGCGCTGTTTCCCGAACGCGCGGCGGCTTTTCTGACCCTGCGCGGCGGCAGCGTGCGATTGGGCGTGACCGTAGAAGCCGTGCGCCGAACGGCCGACGGATTCGAACTGGCAGCGGTAGACGGGCCATTCAGCCACGTCATCCTGGCAGTGTCGCCGCACCGCCTGAGTACCCTGATTGCTCCACATGCCGAACTCGCGGAAATCAACAAGCTGGTGCAGGCCTTTTCCTACCAGCCGATTTATTCGATCTTCCTTCAGTACCCGTCCGGGTCGCGGCTGCCGTTCCGGATGGGCGGGATCGAGGCAACGTATTCGCAATGGCTGTTCGATCGAGGCCGGCTGTGCGGACAAGACGGTTTGATCGGCGTGGTGATTTCGGCTTCCGGCGCGCATCAGGAACTCGAGCAGGACGAACTGGGACGGCGCGTACGCGCCGAGCTGTCGTCGCGCTTCCCCGGCCTCGGCGAGCCGATCTGGCAGCGCGTGATCGCCGAGAAGCGCGCGACCATTTCCTGCAGCGTCGGGCTGCGCCGTCCGGCGAACCGAACTCCGATTCCGCGCCTTTACCTTGCCGGCGACTACACCGCCAGCGACTACCCCGCCACCCTCGAATCCGCGGTGCGCAGCGGCGTTGCCTGCGCACGGCTTGTCTTGGAAAACAATTACTGAGGAGAACGCTAAATAGTGCGCACTGCGACACCTGTTGAGTCCCTTCTCCCTCCGGGAGAAGGACAGGATGAGGGGCTTTTGCCGGTGTTATTCCCTCACCCCAACCCTCTCCCGGAGGGAGAGGGGGAAAAACGATGCGCACTATTTACCGGTTGGGT
>CAYNFN010000251.1:0-3336 GCA_964396485.1 uncultured Alcaligenaceae bacterium | reverse complement strand
CAGCACGTAGAAAAATCGCGCTGCGTCGTTGCCGACCTCCTTGCGCAGTTCGCGCAAGGTCACGAATTCGCCGGCGCGTGTGGACATCGAGACCTTCTTGCCGTCGCGGTAGAGCACCGCGAACTGCACCAGAGCAATGGTGAGGCGCGCGGGGTCGAGCTTCAACGCCTGCAGCGCGCCCTTCACCCGGGCAATGTGACCGTGATGGTCGGCGCCCCAGACGTTGACCAGCAGATCGAAACCGCGCTGAAACTTGTTGAGGTGATAGGCGATGTCGGACGCAAAGTAGGTGTACTGGCCGTTGTCGCGCTGGACCACGCGGTCCTTTTCGTCGCCGAAAACAGTGGAACGAAACCATTTTGCGCCGTCCTTCTGGTAGATGTGCCCGCTCGCCTCAAGCTGCTCGAGTGTGCGCGCCACCAAGCCGGAGTCGAACAATGATTTTTCCGAGAACCAGGAATCGAAGGTCACGCCGAATTCCTGCAGATCATTGCGGCAATCGCCGAGTTGCTCGGTGAGCACGAAATCGTGCACGTAAGCGTAATCAGGACCGAGCGCTTTCTTGGCATTGGCAATTAAGTGATCGAGGTGCGCTTCCGGGACGCTATCGGCCGGAGCGGGATCGCGCATCAGCGAATTGATGGGGTGGACGTAGCGTTTGCCATGCGCCTCGAAGATCTGCCGCGCCATGTCGCGCACGTAATCGCCTTGATAGCCATTCGCCGGATACTCCAACCGCGCGCCGGCGATCTCCAGATAGCGCAGCCAGGTCGATAGCGCGAGGATGTCCATCTGCCGGCCGGCGTCGTTGACGTAGTACTCTCGCGTGACGGCAAAACCAGCCGCTTCCAGGAGGCTGGCGAGGCTGGCGCCGTAAGCGGCGCCTCGGCCGTGGCCCACGTGCAGCGGGCCCGTCGGGTTCGCGGAAACGAATTCCACCTGCACTTTTCTGCCGCCGCCGACACCGACGCGTCCGTAGGCGTGGCGCTGTTCCAGTACCACACCCACGGTCTGTTGCTTGGCGGCAGGCTTGAGATAAAGATTGATGAAGCCCGCACCGGCGATTTCCGCCTTCTCCAGGTACGGCGATTGCGGCAGCGCCTTCACCAGCGCCTGTGCGATCTCGCGCGGGTTGCGCTTCATCTGACCGGCGAGCTGCATCGCCACGCTGCAGGCGTAGTCGCCATGCTGCGCGGACTTGGGGCGCTCCAGTATCACCGGCAGGTTGGGCACATCGGGCGCAACTTTTACGAGGGCGGAACGCAACAGCCCCGTGAAATGGGAGCGCAGTTCCAGCGCGAGGGCGTTGCTCATTGCGCGGGGCGTCGGGAAAAAGCGCGATTATACCGGCTCGGACACGGCGGACTTCTCACAACTCGAGCGGATCGACGTCGATCGACCAGCGCACCCGGTGTGCCTTTTTCTGCGCCAGCGCGGCAAACCAGTTCGTCAGGAAGCGCTGCAGGTCGCCGCGCGAGGAGGACTGTACGAGCAGGTGGGCGCGATGGTGCCCGGCAACCCGCGCGATCGCCGCCGGCACCGGGTCGTAAAGCGTTACGTCCTTGTCATGACCCGCAGCGCGGCGACCTGCCTCAGCCAGAAAATCCATCACCGCGCGCTCACTGAGCGCCTCGGCGCGCAACAGCGCCTGATACACGAACGGCGGAAAGCCGCTGCTTTCGCGTTCCGCAAGCAGTTCGTCCGCGAACGCCCGGTAGTCCTGACGCAGCAGCGCCTGATACAACGGGTGCGCGGGGAACTGCGTTTGCACCAGTGCCTCGCCGGGCAGATCGGCGCGGCCGGCGCGTCCAGCCACCTGCATCAACTGCTGGAACAGCTTCTCGGCTGCACGGAAATCGGCGGAAAACAACGCGCTGTCAGGATTGACGATGGCAACCAGCGTCAGTTTCGGAAAGTCGTGTCCCTTGGCCAGCATCTGCGTGCCTACCAGGATGTCGACACGCTCTGCGTGGATATCGTCTCGCATCGCCTGCCAGGAGCGCTTGCGGCGAGTGCTATCGCGGTCGATGCGCAGTATGCGCGCGCCGGGGAAAATTCCAGCAAGCGCTTCCTCGAGACGCTGGGTACCCTGCCCCAAGCCCTTCAGATCCTGGTTGCCGCAGTCGGGACATGCCGACGGCAGGTGTTCCTCGTGTCCGCAATAATGACATCGCAACCGCGCGGCGCGCAGATGCCATACCAGACGCGCCGCGCAACGGCTGCACTGCGCGGCCCAGCCGCAGGCGCCGCACACCAGCGCCGGCGCAAAGCCGCGACGATTCAGAAATACCAGGCTCTGTTCGCCTCGCGCCAGGCGCTCGCGTATCGCCTGCAACAGCGGTTCCGACATGCCGTGCGTCTGGCGTGCTGCCCGGGTTTCGATCAGCCGTATTTGCGGCGGGCTGGCGGCCGGACGGGTGCTCAGGTGCAGATGACCGAAGCGCCCGCTGCGGGCATTTTGGTAGCTCTCGAGTGCAGGCGTGGCGGAACCCAGCACGATCGGCACACGGCGCTGCCGCGCCATGAAAACGGCAAGATCGCGGGCCGAGTAACGCAGTCCTTCCTGTTGCTTGAAGGAAGCATCGTGCTCCTCGTCCACGATCACCAGTCCCAGACGCGGCAGCGGCGTGAACACCGACAGCCGCGTCCCGAGCACGACCTGTGCGTCGCCCGCAAACGCCGCCAGCCAGCGTTCGCAGCGTTCGCCGTCCGACAGGCGGCTATGCAGGCTGACCAGCCTTACTCCTGGGAAGCGCTGGAGAAACCGCGTCTCCAGTTGCGGCGTGAGATTGATCTCGGGAACCATCAGCAGCGATTGCGAACCGCGCGCGACGGCAGCCTCGATCAGCCGGAAGTACACCTCTGTCTTGCCACTGCCGGTGACGCCGTCGAGCAACCAGGGCGAGAACGTTCCGAAGGTCGCCGAAACCTTCTCGACAGCGTGGCGCTGCTCACCGGTCAGTTCGGGACCCTGCTCAGACCGGGAAACCGGCGCAGCCGGCGAAGCAACCGTGGCGAGACGTTTCTCGACCCATCCCGCTTCCATCCACTGCTGCAGCAACGCCGGTGCCCGGGCCGAAAGCGCTCGCGCCTGAGCCTGTCCAATCACGGCCGACGTGAACAACGCTGCCAGCAAGCGGCGCTTCACTGCCGCCGCGGGCGGAAAACGATCAGCACGCAGCTCGCGCCCTGCAGGAGTGAGCGCATACTCCCATTGTTGTTTTGGTCCGCTGTAGTGGGCACGCCGGATGACCGACGGCAAGGCAGATAGCAATGCCTGACCGAAGGGGTAATGGTAATAGTCGCTGCAGAACCGGGTCAGTGCCAGCAGATCCT
>CAYNFN010000250.1:0-4371 GCA_964396485.1 uncultured Alcaligenaceae bacterium | reverse complement strand
GAGCTTGTCGCTGCCCAGGCCACCGTTGAGGGTGTCGTTGCCCAGGCCACCGTTTATGGTGTCGTTGCCCGCGCCTCCGTTGAGTGTGTTGTTGCCGCTGTTGCCGGTCAACGTGTTGTTGAGCACGTTGCCGGTGCCGTTGATCGCGGTGCTGCCGGTGAGGATGAGCTTCTCCACGTTCGCGGAAAGCGTGCGGCTCACGGAGGACCGGATCGTATCGATGCCGGCGTCGAGCGCCTCCGTCACTACGTCCCCTACGGCGTTGACGATATGGGTGTCGTTGCCGGCACCCCCAATCATGGTATCTTTGCCGAGCCCGCCGTTGAGCGTGTCGTTGCCGGAACCGCCGGAAATGGTGTCGTTACCCGCGTAGCCCAGCAGATAGTCGTCGCCGCTGCCCGCGAAGATGTTGTCCGCACCGGCAAGCAGGATGTCGTCGGTGGGTACATCAAACAGGAATAAGTCAGGGACGGGAACGATGAGTCCAGAAAAACGGACGATCACGCTGCCGTCCTGGACGAGGTTTGCTCGCGCCTCGGTCAGGGTTCCGGAGACGTTCCCAAACATGTCGACGTTGAAGTTGCCGCTAAGGGACGCGATGACGCCGCTCGCCTCCACCGAGGAGGAGGTCAGTTGCCCGGCAAGGAAATTGCCTTCAACCGAGGACGTGACGAAGTTGTCGCTCGCGTCAAACTCCCGAAGAACAAACTGGAATGGCGTATCGACCAGCACTTCCTGACGCACCGGCACGAAGCCCAAGAGAAAGGCATCAAAAGTCTGTAGGGCCGGTATGCCGTAGCTGTCCTCAGTCAGACGCATGTCTGTCGAAGCATTGCCGAATTCAACCGTAGCCATGAATTTTCCTCAAGAGTTCCCGCGTCCGGACCGACAAACTGCCTAAGAGTTAAGTGTACTTAGTGCGAAGACGCCCGTAACGTACTGACCCAAGTCAAACTTTGAATCTTCCGCCCGCAGCCCACTGCAAATAGCTCACTACGTTCTTCGGGGAAAAAGGGATGCACACCATTTTTTTACTTCTTCTCACATCTGTCCGGTAAATTATGAAGTCACTGGGCTGTAATCCAACAATGACGCGGGGTTTGGCGTGATTCCTGATTCCGACGATTTGAAATCGCAAACGGTGTTTGCCCCGTATCGTTGCCGGTTCTCTTGGCAAACGAGGCAACACCATGAATCGCGGCCAGTCGGTTTTCGCGCAGCTGTTGGGTTTTGTGCCATTCAGTCACTTCGAACATCTGGTCGATCGGTTCGCGTCGAACCACGGTATCAAGCACTTCTCGGTCTGGAACCATTTCCTCTGCATCGCGTACTCCCAACTCACCCGACGCGAGGGCTTGCGCGATCTGGTGGCTTGTCTGAACTCGCAGCGCGCCAAGCTCTACCACATCGGGATTCGCGGCAGGATATCCCGTTCCACTCTGGCCGATGCCAACGAGCGACGCGACTGGCGCGTGTTCGAGGCACTTGGCCATCGGTTGATTGCCATAGCGGTCGAGTTGCATCAAGACGAGGACAGCGGCCTGGGCCTCAAGGAACCGCTCTATGCGCTGGACTCCACGACCATCGACCTGTGTCTGACACTGTTTCCTTGGGCCGACTTCCGCTCGACCAAGGCGGCAGTCAAAGCCCACACCATCGTCGACTTGCGCGGCTGCATTCCCGTTTTCGTCCATATTCACGACCGGCAAGGTGCACGACGTCAATGTGCTCGACCTGATTCACTGGCCGCCAGGTGCGATCGTTGTCGTCGACCGCGGCTACCTCGATTTCGCCAGGCTGCAATCTCTGCATCAACGCCAAGTCTCCTTCGTCATCCGCGCCAAGGACAATCTGCGCTACACCTGGGTCGCCTCGCGCGAGGTCGACAAGTCCACGGGACTGCGCAGCGATCAGAGCATCGTGCTCGCCACACCGAAATCGAAACTTGCCTACCTGGACCGCTTGCGCCGTGTTGCCTTTCGCGACCCCGAAACCGACAAGTTCCTCGTCTTCCTGACCAATCGCTTCGACTTGCCGGCCCTCACCATCGCAGAAATCTATCGCAAGCGTTGGCAGGTCGAGACCTTCTTCAAGTGGATCAAGCAGAACCTGTCGCTCAAGCATTTCTTCGGCAACTCCATCAACGCCGTCAAGTCACAAATCTGGATCGCCGTCTGCGTCTATCTCGTCGTCATCATCGCCAGGAAGCGACTGAACCTTTCGGCATCGCCACAGCTCCTTCTGAATATTTTCGAGGTCAACATGTTTGAGAAAACCCCCATCGATCAATTGGTTGCCGACGCGCTACTGAATTTCGACGACTACCCCTTCGATAACCAGATGTTCTTGTTCTGAAATCTACCGGACAGATGTGACTTCTTCTATCAAGTTCTTGATTAATTGAACTTACTAAGAAAATGCGTTTGGATTGCGTGTTTAATACGAGAGCGTGTTTCAGATATTGGGATTTCGGGCCGACAGTACAGCGTCAAAGTCTCAGACTGGGCGTATTGGCCGGACACGGCATACGAAATCCTGTCACGGCTCGCGCATTGACCGTTGCATGTAGCCGGTGAGCGGGTCGAGCAGGTACTGCAGCGGCGTTCGCGCGCCGCTCGCACATTGCCTTTATGTCCATGAGCCGCGCGCGGTGACGGCGAGGTTTTCAAATATCTGCGGGATTTTGTTTATTTTTGGATTTTTCAGCCCCTTGCCGCTTGCCCTTGAATTTCGTCTTCATAGCCCGGAAGATCGTGCGTGTCACCGTCACTTTCTGGCCGTCCTTCTCGCGCTCGACCTGGCGGACGCGGAAGTTGCCGAATCCCGGCACCCTCACAACACCTTCGTTCATGGAGCCGACATGCTTGCCAAGCTGAGCAAAGGCCGCCTTGATCAATGCCGCCGCTTTCTTCTCCGGCACCTTGCCGAACAGGTTTGGCCTTTCCTTCCTGAGCGCCTTAACCAAATCGGCCATTTTCAGGATATCCGGCCTTTCCCTCGCGCCCGGTGTAACTGCTTCCGTTGCATTCATGTCACATCACTCCTTGGCTCTGTTGATGATAATCCCGTGGCGAGCTCACACGGGCAACGTTCTATCGTAATTGAAGGTATCGAAGTCGATCCGGTACTTCGCGTACACCAAATCGGAGAGTTCGGGCGTGTAGAACTCGTCAAGTTTCTCTGCCGCCGAGGTGGCGTTGCGTTTATCACTCGCCACAAACGTCTCGAAATCATCCCGGATTCGCCCGAGCACCTTCGGTAGGTCGCGGTCCAGGGACTCGAATCGACCGACAAAATCAAACGTGAGCCCCGCCTGAAACGTCTGGTAATACTGCACGCCAGTGCGGGTCCATCACCGAAACCGGCTGGGCCACCACCGCACGCACGAATTTCTCGAACGAGATCTCCCGGTCGAGCCGATTGGGGTCGTGCCCCAGTTGCAGGAGGACCTGCGCCTTCTGCTTCCGGTTGCCTGCGATCTTGTCCAGCCACGCCGAGAGCAGGCGCGAATAGGGATTGCGGACGAAGCAGAACTTGAAAATAGAGCTGCGGGCAAGAAACTGGTCCAGATCGCCAATCTGGGAAGGTTTCAGCAAAGGCGAGAACGCGCGGTTGTGAACATCCTCGAAATCCACCCTATAAAACCCAGGGTCGTCCAGTTCCAGCCGCAGCAGCGTGCTCTTGATGGAAGAGCAGGCGACCTTTGGTGTTTCGACGTAGACATAACTGTGGCGCAACGACATATTAAGCCCGTAGTCAAAAGCCGCCACCGGAACCTGGGGGCAATACTTCGCGGCCGCCTGGTTAAAGGATTTTTGCGGGTTTGCCATGTCACACAACAAACGCTATGCATTGGCACCACTTGCCCGTCTTCATACTCCTGATACACCCACAACCTGTAATTGACAGAAACTCAGGTAAACCGCCGCGGGAAGATCGGGGAAAGGACCCACAATCCCCAGCGGTAACTAGAATTTGGTCCCACGTAGGCGACAAAGCTGTTCAGGATTATCGCGCGGGATCCCACGCGAACATCTACGTGAATAGCGATATCCTCGGATCGTGTATTGTAGTTCAGCGGCGAACGATCGGCGTTCGTTACCGTGAGTCTCAGCCTGAGACTGAAAACATTGCCTGCCGAAATCGTTACCCGTTGCACAATCCAGCCAAGCAGATCGAGAACAGTCCCACCTTCAACGTAGCACTCCGAGCACCGCAATTACGTACTAATTTCCCAGCTCCGCCATTCAGAAGGGATTGAAATATTCGGAAATGACCGGTTGTTGTCATTACTGCTCCGACGTTCGGATATTTATTCTGGCTAGGCGCTGGCGCCCACCGTGATCTGCCACCAGATGCAACTCTGCCCCC